>SUTP01000063.1:0-5404 GCA_015062815.1 Methanosphaera stadtmanae
GAGGATATTCTTATTTAGTAATGATTATTATTTGAATTATAATTTTAGTCATATTGGGTATTTGTAAAATATTTTTTAAATGAGTACTTTAAGCTTATTTTTATGGCTAATGCTATGTATATTGGATAATTATAAGTACAATTAACTAATAATTTTAAAAATTGATCAATTTAACCCTATAATAGTTAAAATGATTTATCAATATTTAAGTTGATAATAAACAATAGATTAGTTTAATGTTAAAGTAGAATGTGTTAAAATTCCAACAATGACACCACTATGTGTAACTATTAATAAAAACATAACACTAAAAAAAAAATAATACTAAAAAATAAAAAATATAATATAACAAAGATATAATTACTAAATGGAATAATTAGAGGTTGTAATATGGAATCAATAATAAATATTGATGATAAATTAGAAGAATTTAATATTATTATGTATAATACTGTAGTTTGTGGTAAAATAGAAGAAATTAATGTAAAATTTTTGGAAGGTCTTAAATTACTTAACAATGAAAATAATATTGCACTTGATGAATATTATGAAAAAATTGATGAACTTTCTAATCTTGCACTTAGTCATCTTAATATTCAGAATAAAGCTGATTTTAAAAAAGTAGTTGCTTGTATTGAGTTAGCTGATGTGCTAATTACACGTGGAATAAAAGATTTTGATGAAGAACTATTAGCTTCTGGATTTTTTAATCTTAAATATAACCTTAATGACTTAAATATATTTTCAAAATAAGTTATTATCAGGTAATCTCTTGAAAATTTATTATAATAATATTTGAAATATATGCCTTATTTAGTAATTGGTTACCCTTTGAATATATAATCTTGGGAACTTAGAGGAACATTTTTTTTTTGAATTATTCTTTTATTTTAATATGAATTTTTTAGATTTGATAATTCAAAGTATGTTTTTAACATATTATTTGAAATAACGTATTTATTATCTTTTAATTTGATCATAGATAATTCTATACATATATTGAGGAAGTCATCTAATACTTTTTCTTCTTTAGGTGAAATTATTTTCTTAAGATCTTCAATTTCAAATTTAAAATCTTGATATAATCCTATTTTCACTAGTAATGATTTATATTCTTTTCTATTATCTGATTCTTCAAAGTAGGGCCATATAAATTGTTTAGCTATAGTTTCACCAACATCAAATAATGCTTCAATTGTTTTTTCTAGGGTAATGTGTTTATTGAATCTTGTTTTATAGAATAATGATAGTCCAATTTATTGCATTATTAATGGTGAACCATTGGTGTATTTAATCATTAAGTTTAATGCTTCATTTTTTATTTTTGTATTTATTTTATTAAATTGTTCTATGAAGAACTGTTTAACTTCTTCATCTTTTAATAGGTCAAGGTCTTCTCTGTAGAATATTCTAGAGAATGATGGATTATGTTTATGTAGTTTTGCAAATTTATCTATGTAACCTGTTAGTATGAATGATATTTTTAGGTCTAAATCATTGGATACTGCTATGGTATCTACCATACTTTTATACCAGTTTGCAAATTCTTCATCATTGCTTAATCCATTTATATCATCTATAATTATAAGTATTCCTTTTTTATTATCAATATCTCCTATTAATTCTTGTACTGAATAGATGAATGTATGTTTAACATCACTTATTAATGGAGAATCATCCTTAAGTTTTATCTGGGTTTTCCATACTCCTACACTTTCAATATTATCCTTTATTAATTGTTTGAATCTAGTTGATATTGATTCTTTTTTTGCTTCTTCTAGTATTTTAATTATTATGTTCCTTAATAGTTCTTCTGTTGAATCCACTCCATTATTCTCTATGTGTATTGTCAAGAATTTAAATTCTTCCTCCACAATATTTGCAATGTAATTTGTAAGTGATGTTTTTCCAATTCCTCTTTCACCAGTTATGATGAAGTGTTGTTGATTATTAGTGTTCATTGATGCTATTCTTTTTAATATATTATCTGAAATTTCTTCTCGTCCTATGAAAACATCGGGGTTAACAGGTATTCCTACTTGAAATGGACAATCAATATCAATAATTTCAATCATTATTCACATCTCCTTCTACTATTCCAGAATCAAGTTTTCTTTGAGCTTTAATTCTAAAATATTGAATTTCTTTTTCATACAAGTATAATCCCTTCTTTTCTTATATTGGTCAAAAATGAATAATCTTTTGTATTCTCATACTGTTTTTGAGTTATTATATGTACGGATATTAACTCTCTGTAATTATTTATAATCTCATATTTTTCATCAGATATTTTATCTTCAATCATCTTCCGATTATCAGAAATAATTAATATATCTATATCTGAATCATTGTTATCTTCACCTCTAGCAACAGATCCGAAAAGCACAATTCTTTTAATGTATTTGTTATTAATTTTATTTGCAAATTCTTGAGCAATTTCAATTCTATTTTTCATAAAAAAAATCACTCTTATTATAACTTATATTATAAATTAATATATAATAAAACTTTTAAATATATTTTTCATAATATGAATATAAGTCCAGTTAAACACTCAATATAACGAATAAACTTATCTCCTATAATTTCAATCATAAAAATATTTATTATTAATGAAATAAATAAGACTAATTAATTATACTTTGGTGATAAGTATGAATAATCGTTTTGAAATTGCTCGTGAATTTGCAGAAGCAATAAAATCAGATAAAATAGTCAAAATCATATTATTTGGATCTGTAGCACGTGGTGATGACACTGAAGACTCAGATATAGATATTTTAATTGTTTCAGATTACTGGGAAGAAATAGATCCACTTATTATGGATGTAGTAGGGGATATTATTTTAGATAAACAAGAATTAATATCACCACATATTAGGCCTGTTGAACGGTTTAATAATACAAAAGATTATTCTTTTTTATCAAATGTACTTAAGGAAGGTGTCATCCTTGTCTGAAGTAGATGAATTTATTTCCAAAGCAAATGATAAATTGATATCAAGTAAATTATTATTTAATGGTAAACAGTATGCAACATCTGTTAGTGCATCATTTTACTCTATGTTTTTGATGGCTAAAGCTTTATTAATTAATAAAAATTATTTTCTTAAATCTCATGAAGGTTTAATATCTTTATTTGGTGAAGTTTTCATTAATAAAGGTGAATTTAATAGAAATATAGCAAAATATCTTTCATGAGCTCAATCTTTACGTGAAGATGCAGATTATGATGCATATGATGGTATTACAGAAAATATTGCTAAATTATGGATTAAGCGTGCTGAGGAATTTACGGGAGAAGCTAAAAAGTTTTTATAATTCATCTTCATTAATCACTCAAGTTAATGAATATATTTTGGCCAAATATATTTTAAATTTTATAAATTTAAAAAGTATATTAAAATTAATTAATTTAATATTTTCATTACTTTATCATTTTGGTATTAATACATATACATATAACATATGAAAAATACTATTTTTGATAATTTTCTATTTTCAGCTCTGTAGAAAACTTATAAAATTATAATAAAATTAAATCATAAAAAAAGCATGAAAACATTTAAATTAATTATCTCTTAAAAATTAAATAAATTTACAGAATTACAAATAAAAGAAACAAAATAAAAAAATTATTCTATAATATTTACAAATCTATTCCGATAGTATAAAATTAGGGATTTCTACAAAGCAAAAAAAAGAAAGAAAGAAAAGGGGTTAAAATAATTTTTTAATTCTAATGAAATTGTTCACATGTATTTTCTTGGCTATCAGCACCTGTGAAGACTATTTTAATATTATGTTCTCCTAGAAGATTTTCTAGAATTTGGAATAATACTAAGGATAAGTCATCAGTCCTTGTGCCATTAAATACAAGTTCACCATCAAGATATACAACTAATGAACTATTAGTAGTCTAAGTTAAATACATTATTTAATGCTTGTAATGTAAATATTTTATCACACAAATATTCATCATTATATGAATTACTATTACTACTAACAACAGTTTTACTTACTTGTTTTTGCATCTTTATGAATTCTTTGGTTCAGTTGATTTCACTGTTGTATCATTATTTTTTGGTATTGTTAATGTTATGTTTTCTCTTGCTCCTGTGTATGGACCTTTTTGTCCCGTCACTACTTCTATGGTGTAGGAGTTACGTCTGTAGTTAAATTCTGGTAGTGTTATATTAATATTTCCATCGTTTATAATATAATATAATGGATATCCGGTAGCATTTTTTATAATTAGTCCATTTATTTTCACAACTACTTTGTTTGTTCCTGGAAGTGTCTCTTCTTCCTCGTTACATATTTGTCCTGTTATTTGTACTTGATTATTGATTAATATTGGTGTGTTTAGCTGTATAATTGTTGTTGTTTGTGTTATATTGAAACTGTTATTTGTCTGACTTCTTGTGTATGTGTTATTTATCAGTAGTGCTGTTATATTATATTTTCTGGCTGAAAATTCAGATCCTATCATGTAGTTGTATTTGGCCTTGTTGTCTTTTATTGCTACTAGTATTGTTTGACCATTTTCATCTTTTAATGTTAATCCATTTATTTTGAAGAGTATATATCCATTTACAAGTCTTGTTGAGTCTTGTTTATCTGTTACTGTTACATTGAATGTAATGTTTTCATTTATTTTTATATTGTTATTGCTTGTTAGTGTTATTTCTGCTTCTCTTTGTTTAAGATCGAATAATGTTGTGTTGCTATGGCTACCAATGTATTGTTCATTTCCACCATAAACTGCTGTTAGTTTATAGGTTTTTGCCTGATAGTTGTATGGAATAAAGTATGATATTTCTGCTATTCCATTTTCTACTTTTCCAAATATTCTTTCACCATTTGTGTCTTTTAGTGTCAAGTCATTTAGTTTGAATATGACTTTTCCATCATTTAACTTGTTGCCTTTGGTATCGGTTATTGTTGCTTGGAATGTGATGTTTTCTCCAATGAAAGCTGTCTGTTGAGTAATGGTAATAATAGACTCGCCTTTATAAACTGTGAATGTAGTATTTTTAGTGGTAGTATTGTAATTTTTATTATCAAATGTTACATTAGCATAGTATAATCCTGTATTTAAACTAACTGTTCTGTTACCAATACCATTATTTACCGTAATGTTATATACTGTTCCATTGACATCTAATTGATAGATACCATCAACGTCAGCAGTAATCTCAATCAATGTATCCTCACCATATGTCACATTGGCGGCTGTTACATTTGCATTGTTTGCTGCCGGGTTTACTTCGAAATCATATGACGTATTTACACTTTCAACGTTATTGTTTCCATTATAGACAACAGTCACAGGATAAATCCCAACATCCAGGTTATCTAAAGTTAAAAATGCACGAGATTTTGATTTTATAATATTAGATAC
>SUTP01000063.1:5504-10207 GCA_015062815.1 Methanosphaera stadtmanae
GAGATAGACTTGTTTCCAATACCATTTTTCACAGTAATGTTGTGTGTTGTGCCATTGACATCAACATGATAAATTCCATCAACGTCTGCTTTAACTTCAATCACTGATTCATTGCCATAAGTCACATTAGTGACTGTTATACTTGCATGGTTTTCTGCTGGGTTGACTTTGAAACTTGTAGTGTCCTTTGCTGGTATAAAGTTATGGTCACCGGAATAGTTTCCTATTATCACATAATTTCCCACATTGAATACAGGTAGTATGAGATTCTCACTCATATCCAGTTCTCCAAGGAATGTACCGTCATTCAGGAAGTATTTAATCGTACCTCCAGCACCCTCGGATAATGTATGGGTGACAGTTGCAGTATTGCCATAACTGACTACACTAGGATTGACCTCAAGTTCAAATGAAGTACCAAATGGATATACAGTAAATGTTGTCATATTGGCGATTGAATTGTAATTATTATCTCCTTCAAAGGATACTATTGCCTGATATGTGCCTACTTCCAATGGGTCATGTTTAAAGTAAGCGAAATTATCATTAACGGTTACATTAGTAACATCATTGGCCACAGTCAATTCATAATCACCATCTACACTTGCATAAACGATAACTTCAATCTCATCAGGATAAACCTCATCGAATACGACAACAACCAAATCAATATCTGCCTTATAAACATCGAAAGTAGCATTATGAGTTATGGTATCATAATTTTCATCATAAAAGCTTACATTAGCATTAAAACTTCCTGCATTAAGTTTAAGAGATATATTTCCAAGACCATTTTGAACAGGAATCTTATAGGTTGTTTCATTTATTATAACATCATAAACACCATCAACATCAGCACGGACTTTAATATTTGAATTTTCTCCATAAGTTACGTTATCAACTTCCACCACCACATTATTTACAGTTTTATCCACCTTAAATGTGGTTTCCAAGAAATCTAAATCATAATTTTTCCTGGATGTATTGGTCTTATAGTTACCAATACCCAGATTAATCTGCTTTTCACAGACTCCATGGATAGCTTCCATTTCAATGACTGAACTGCCAATGTCCACATTATATGTTCCATCAACAGTAGTCCTTAATGTGATTGTTGTGGGATTTCCATAAGTCACATTATTTGCAGTGACACTACCTGCTGCTGAAGCATATACTTTAAAGTGTGCAAATGCACGACTTGAACTGGTTGTTGTATTTCCAGGGTTATATATTCCGATATAATACTTTCCAGGTCTTAAATTATGTACTGACAATGTGGATTGAGGCTTAGTGATTTTTCCTTCATACACCACATCTCCTGTATCCTCATCTATAATTGCATATGTTGCATTGTCAGTCATGTTTTTTATTTCATACTCGACTTTTAATGCATTAGGATATTTAACATCCTCACAGGGTATAATGCTAACATTACTTGGGTTCTTATCCTTTGTATCAAGCTTTAAGGTCAGAACCTGGTTGTCAAGCCTTAAATGAAGTGTAGGATTTTGCTTGTATATTGTGACATCTGCAGACATATCATCATTATCGGCTTTGACATTAGAGAAAACAGCATCTTCATAATTATCTGCATAAAACTCTCCTGTAGAGTGATGAATATCATAACCTTCTCCAAATGCTAGTCTAATAAACTTAACATTGACTTTATATGTATTTCCTACATAAAGGTTTCCTAACTTAACTGTCATCTGAATAGGTGTAGTTATATAGTTTGTATAATCCTCATCTGCAGCTGCTTTATGCCATATTTTAAATTGATCCTTTTGACTGACGTCGTTTTTTCCAAACCAGCATTCAGAAATTTTATTATAATAACCGCAACAGTATACACTTTGACCACTGCTTTTTGCATTATTGTCAACAAAGGTACAAGACAATAGTGTTAACGTGGCATGTGATGAATCAAGATACATTGCTCCTCCTTCATCTTTAGCACTATTATACTCGAATCTGCAGGAAATGAATTTCGGATCACAGTTATTGTTGATGTAAACTGCTCCTCCATCACCTGAAGTAGCCTTATTTTTAAGGAATATGCAGTTACCAGTACTTTCAGTCATAATACCTGTATATACTGCTCCTCCATCACCTGCGTTATTGCTTATGAAAGTACATGTATATAATTCTAATGGAGCACTTTTGGAATCAATATAAATTCCTCCTCCCTTCTTCTTAGCAGTATTTTCTTCAAAGCTGCAATTTTCAAAGTCAGGAGTGCATTTATTATTGATGTAAATTGCTCCTCCATCACCTGAAGTACATTTATTCTTATTGAATTTAGAGTTGGAAGCCTCTTTATTGAGAGTACTTGTATATACTGCACCACCATAATCTTTAGCAGTGTTTGCAGTGAAGTTGCTGTCACTTATTCTTATTTCAGTATCTGCATATATTGCTCCACCACGGTTGTATGCATGATTATTGGAAAAGTCACAGTCAAAGACTACTATTAAGTCATTTGCACGAACTGCACCACCAAAGCTTTTTGCAGCAGTTTCACCTGTAGCGTCATTACCTCTAAATATAGAACTGGTAATAGAAACGGATTTATCACCATATACTGCACCTCCATCAACTTTTGCCTTATTATCAATGAAGGTAGATTTTTTTATTATTATGCTTGTATCAGCATATATTGCTCCACCATGATTATCTGCGTGGTTATTACTGAAGCTACAATCATCAATAGTTACTATACCATTTGAGCGAATAGCACCACCATAACATTTTCTGATATCATGTTTAACAGTATTACCTTCAAACTTTGAACTGGAGATTGTAGTTTTTCCTTCACAGTAGATAGCTCCACCATCAATAGCTGCAAAATTATCAGAGAAAAGGGTATTTTCAACTAATAAATTGCCACAGCAATAG
This sequence comes from Methanosphaera stadtmanae, assembly GCA_015062815.1. Lineage (GTDB taxonomy): Archaea > Methanobacteriota > Methanobacteria > Methanobacteriales > Methanobacteriaceae > Methanosphaera > Methanosphaera stadtmanae_B. The sequence continues at coordinate 8,400 of SUTP01000063.1, forward strand.
ATTGCACCACCATCAAAATCAAATTGTGAAATTGTTCCGTTAACTATATTGGATTTAAACTGATTTTTACCTGTAATTGTTAAGTCACTATGGGCAAATATTGCTCCACCATGTTCTGCACCATTACCTTTACTAAATGTGCATGAATCAATATAACATTTACCATTAGAGTAAATTGATGCACCTTCTCTTGGTATTCTAATCTCAGCACTATCCAATAGCTCATTTTTTGAGAATTCAGAGTTATTAATATGTGTTTGTCCTTCACAATAGATTGCACCACCACTATATGCAGAATTGCTAGTGCATTTTAATGATTTTGCATATAAGTTTCCTTGACAATAAATTGCACCACCAAAACAATCTCCAGGGGCTGTGTTTGAATCCATTACACATGAGGAATCATCATCATTATTCCAGTTGATATAGACGTCTTTACAGGCATATATGGCTCCACCATTACCAAGTCTCATCTGATTGTGTTTAAATCTGCTTTGACCAGTAATTATTAAATCATCATCAGCATATATTGCACCACCTGATGTAGCTGCAGTATTTTCATCATATGTACACCAATTATCATCAAAGGTACATGAGTCAATATAACATTTACCGGCAGATCTGATTGCACCTCCAAAAGAACGGACGGATGAAGATCCATGGGCTCCATGAGCATTATTGTTTTTGAATTTGGAATTTCTAATTGTGGTTTTTCCTTTAGCAAAAATTGCTCCACCATCCACTTCAACATTATTGTCAGTGAACTCAGTTTCGTCAATTGTTAGAGTACTTAATGAATAGATTGCACCACCATCATTGTTTGAGTAATTATCATCAAATAAAGATGATTTAATTTCACATATGTCTTCAGCATATACTGCACCACCATAACACTTATGACTGACAGCACCATTAGCTTTATTCTTATTAAACTCGGAAGACTCACTATAAATTTTTCCTTTGGAATATATGGCTCCACCACTTATTTCTGCATTATTGGACTGAAATTTAGAATTGATAATGGTTAATTCTCCTTCACTATAGATTGCACCACCATAATCATCTGCAAAATTATCTCTGAATACACATTCAATTAATTTTATGGAACTGGAAGCATGTCCATTGAATATGGCACCACCATTATCTGAAGCTTTACCTTTTTCAAATATGATATTTTTTAAAACAACTGTTTTGCCTTTACCTATATTAAGTATGGTTTTTTGGTTGTCTCCACTTATAGTACGGTTATTACCATTTATTGTTATGTTTTTTGCAATATTAAGTGTGTTTCCACCATTTGCTAATGAATAATCTTGATGTAACTCTATTTCAGTTCCTTCATCAGCATCATCAATATAATCCTGCAAATTGGTAAAAGAAACGGCCTTTAATATATTATTTTCATTAGTATTAACCACAATATCTTGATTATTGTTCTTTAATAAGGTTACCTTATTTAAGGTGTTTTTATTTGTTTGAATAGTTGTATCTTTATTTAATGTTTCTTCATGGTTCTTGCTTATTGTTTGTACGTTTTCATTCATGTCATTTTGTCTTGTTGAATCTGTTTGTGATACTGTGGATATTTTTTTTACTATTTTTGATGTTTCATTACAAGTACTACTAGTTGAGTTGTCTTGTAGCTCTGATGCACTGACTACTCCTATTAATAGTATTAGTAGCACTGTAAAAAGCATTATTAGTTTTATATTTTTCATTACAGATCACTTTTATCTTTCATGATTCTTTAACTGTAATATAAGTGTAATTAAACACTTTAATTTAAAGAAGTTACTCTTTAAATGATT
>SUTP01000064.1 GCA_015062815.1 Methanosphaera stadtmanae
CAAAAATAAAAATAAAATAATAATTTAAAATAAAAATAAACTAAAAAATTAATAATATATTAAGTTGACAGCATTGATAAAATTAGTAAAAAAGATAAATTATTAATAAAAACTAATTTACTTAAATATGATGATTCTAAATTATTTGATGATGAAACATTTGAAAAAATAAATGATATAATAAAACAGAAAAATTATATGACAACTCATATTGACACTAATACTTTTTATCATCACAAAAATAATAATGAAAAAAAATATTATTTAAATATTAAATCAGAAACACAATTAAATGAAGAAAATAGTGTCGATATAGAAGTTAATCAGAATATTTTTAAAATAATTCATATTCTTAAAGAAGTTCATGAAAGTGATTCAATTATACTTTTTTCTAATGTTAAAGCACATGCATTTACTGGTTTAAGTGGTGCTTTAATGAATTTAGGAATTGGATGTGCTTCAAGAGAAGGAAAAATAGAAGAACATAAAATTATCCAACCTATAATTTCAAAAGTTAGATGTTTAACCTGCAAGGATTGTATTAAAGCTTGTCCTGAAAATGCAATAAAACTTGAAAATCTTGTGACTATAGATTACAATATTTGTACTGGTTGTAATTATTGTGTTGAAGTTTGTCGACCAAATGCAATAAATTTAAAACAATTTAAATCAAAAGAGTTTATACAAGGAATTATTGAATATGCTTATGGTAGCACCATAAACAAAGATAAAAATATCTACGTGAATTTTTTAATAAATATAACTCCGTATTATAACTTTAAATTTATTGATAATGAAAATATAGTTGATGATATTGGTATTTTGATTAGTGATAATCCTGTTGCTATTGATAAAGCCAGTTATGATTTGATTAATAAACAGAAAGGTTATGAAGATTCTTCGTTAAGAACAAATCATGAAATAAATGAGGATAAATTTAAGGGTATCTGGAGATTAGTTGACAGTCAAGTTCAATTTGATTATGCTGAAGAATTAGGATTGGGTAATCAAGTTTATGAATTAATAGAAATATAAGTGATAACATGAAAGAAATAAATGAAATTAATGAGAAATTAGAAAGAAATAATTATGTTTCTAATGATCAAATAAATACAACATTATTTTTAGCATTCACGCTAAAAAAACCTATATTAATTGAAGGACCCCCAGGCACTGGTAAAACAGAATTAGCAAAAACTATTGCTGAAGCTTTTGATAGAGACTTTTTTAGAATTCAGTGTTATGAAGGTATAAACTATGAACAAGTTGTTGGTGAATGGAATTATCAGAAACAATTATTATACTTGGAATTAGCCAGAGAAAATAAAAAAGACATGACCATTTTCTCTAACGAATTTTTCATTCAAAGACCTCTGCTTACAGCATTTAGTAATGAAAAACCATCTTTATTGTTGATTGATGAAATTGATAAAGCAGATGAAGAACTTGAAAGTTATTTATTACAAGCATTAGGTGAACAACAAATTACTGTAAATGATTTAGATACATTTGATTTAAAAAATGATCTAATAGTTATTCTTACTTCAAATTCTCAAAGAACTTTACTTGATGAAACAAAAGATAGATGTTTATATTTATACATAGACTATCCAGAATATGATAGAGAAGTAGATATTATTAATAAAAGAGTTCCACTTGCAGAACCAAGTGTTGTTAAAGAAGTAGTTGAAAAAACACAAAAAATTCGGAAATTAGATTTAAGTAAAAAACCATCAATAAGAGCAACTGTGGATTGGGTTGAATCCTTAATTGCATTAAATCAAATTCCACCAACAAGAGAAGCTTTAGAAAACACACTTAATGTTGTTGCTAAGAACCAGGAAGATAAAGAACGTATAATTAACGAGGTTTTGAATAAATTATAATCAAACCTCATCATTTACTATTTTTAAAACTTCATAAATTGAATTTATAATATAATCTGCTTCATTAATAAGATAATTAGGCAATTCTTCTTTTTGTTCCAATGTTAAAATTCCTACATCAGCTTTTTTTATTGCTAAAATATCATTAAGATTATTTCCAACCATGTAAACAAAATTTCCATCAGATTGCAATGAAGTTATAACTTGTTGTTTACACTTAGAGTTACATGTATCAAAAATATTATTTTTATCTATATTTAAAATAGAAGCTATCTTTAGAAGTGAATTTTTATTATCACCCGAAGCAATATATATGTCAAATGATAATTTTTTTAATGAATCTATTAACTTTAATGTATCTTTAAAGAATAAACCACCCGCAGTATAAACATAATTAATTTTTTTTGAATTAATATCTATGATTAATGCAGAGCCACTACAAATTTCAATATCATATTTATTAATTAAAGCTTTTGCAGAAATCTTAATTTCTTTAAATGTAGTATTATCATTTTTTAAAGAGTTAACTACATCTTCTTTTGTTATATCCTGACTAGAATAACTAATTTCAAATTGATTAGGATATTTTTTTAAATAATCTACAATTTTACAATTGTGTTTGATAAGTTCTTCCGTAGGTGTTTGTAAAACTACAAGGATATTATCATTTTGACTAGCGATACCTATAGTATTTGTCTCATAAATTATATTTTTAGTATCCATTTCAAGTAAAGCAGATACACGTCTTAATATTGTACCAGCATTATCAAAAACTATTGAGTTAAACATGACAAAACCTAAAATAAGAAAAATTAGTATATGAAAAATAAAAAGAAAAAAAATAATTAAAATGTTACTGCGTCATCACCTTTGACATATAACATTTTTTCAAGATCATAAACTTTAGTAGGACAAGCTAATTGACATCTTTGACAAGCAATACCATTACAATAATCAGAACGGATTGTTGCATGTCCATCATTTATACTTAATGCTCCTTCAGGACACTCATTTACACAAGTCATACAATTAATACAACCTTCAATATCAGATTCTATTTTAGTACCTACTTCTTCAATAATAGATAATCCATTTACCCCTAAGTTAGGAATATCACTTTCAAATAACTTGTGTATTTCTGGAGCTTCTTCAGTTTCAGGTATTTCACCATATCCATATGATTCTACCCATTCAGCATATTTCCAGAAAGGCATGTTCTGTTCACACATAGCAAGTTCCAAACCATATATTTTTTCAAATATTTCTGAAGTAGCTAATGTAATGTGATTACCTCTCATACCATCAGCAATTTCTTGTAATTCCTGTAATAAATCAGGATTTTTAATAATATCCAATGCCATTGCTAAAGAAGTATTACCAATTTGATAAATATCCCATGAACATGCTGGTATCTGACCAACTAATAAAGATTTATATGGATCTACATAAAATCCAGATGCTCCAGCCATGTAAACTGCATCAATTTCATCTAAAGTAATACCTGCTTCAACACATAACGTGATATGAGCAGCTCTAAAAGCACCTAAAGCCTTACCAATTTCAGTTAAATCATGCTCTGATAAAAATACATCATCTTGTAAGTTTATTTTCTGATTAGGAGTGTTAATTTTTGGAATTGAAATAATACCCTCTTCTGTACCTAAACTATAAGCAGCTATAACACCAGTACCAGTAATACCTTTTGCTTTTGTTTCAGGATGATTCTCTTCTATAATAGAACCATCTTTTACATCAATTATATTACAATCATCCACTTTTAAATCCATATTAAGAACAGAATTTCTCCATCCTCCATTTTCAGGATTTAAATCAGATATTGCTCCTGGTGAAGCAAGCATACCTTCTTCTATTGCTTGACCTTCCATTGCAGGTCCTGCAGCTGCTGAACATGAGAAAATTTCACCATCAATAACAAGTGCTATTTCTGCATTTGTACCAAAATCAGATATTAAAAATATTCCTTCTTTACCAATAATTTCTGATTTGTAAAGCATTGCTAAAGCATCTGCCCCAATTTCGTGTTTAATTGCAGGAGGAATATATATATCAGCATCCGGATTAATATCCAATCCAATATCCCCTGGTTTAATAATTTGCGCATTTCTTTTTGGTGGAACAATATTTAATCGTTCTACTGCATTAGTTCCCCAAAATGCTAAATCCCTAATTTCAATATCTTGGAATAATGATAATTGAATCGGGTTACCACAAACTGCAAATCTTGTTATTTTAGATTTATCTACTCCTAATTGATCAACTACTTTATTTACAGCTTCCATTAATAATTGATGAGCAGGTTCACGACCAACATTAACAGCAAAGTGCAAATGATCCATTACATTAGCTCCGGGAATCGGATGTCTTAATGTAACTGTTGTTGAAATAGTACTATTATCCTCTACTTTTAAAGCTTGAGCTCTAATACCACTAGTACCAATATCCATAGCGATTGAATATTCTTCTACCATATTATCATCCTCTTATTAAATATGAATTTAAATCTTTAAACAGTAAAAATTAGTTTTAACTACCTATAACATTTTTACTCTAATTAAAATATAGTCTTTATTAGAATATAAATTTTAGTAATATCCAAAAAAATAGTTTTACAATCAAAAAAAGATTAAAAAAGCTTTAAAAAAATAAAAAGAAAAGGTTTATCCCTTATTATATTACAAGAAGGAAAGGATATGATTATTCTGCATATCCTTTTACATATTCTCCTACAATATCCTGGTATTCATTACGGATATCTTCCCATGTTTTACCGTCATCCACAATAGCATCAGCTATTTTTGGCATATGGTATGCTGCTACACCATAGAAAGTTTGAGGAGTTTCTTCTACGAAGTCACGACGTACAGCTCCACCACCACAACCAACAGGTATGTCAAGACCTGCTTCTTGTAATGCTGCTACAATGACTTCAAATTGAGTCATAGTTGTTGTCATTAATGCTGTTGCAGTCATTACAGCAGGATTTACTTCTTTAGCTTTTTCTACAACATCTGCTGCTGGTACATCACGACCTAAGTCTACTGCATCATATCCGTTAGCATTTAAGAACATGACAACTAAGTTTTTACCAATATCGTGAGGGTCTCCTTCTACAGCGAAACTCATTACAGAAGCTTTTGAATCTGCTTTGTGTCCCATACTGCTTTCACAAAGGTTTACACCACTCATCATAGCATCTCCTGAAAGCATGAGGTCTGGTAAGAAGTAAATTCCTTTAGTATATAGAGCACTTACACTGTCCATACCTTTCATTAAAGCATTGTTAATGAGGTCGACTGGGTCACCACCTGCATCTAAACCTTCTTGTGTTTTTTCATTGGTTAAATTCATATCCCCATGTAATACTGCTAAAGCTATTTCCCTTTTCATTGGGTCTTCAGGTAAGATTTCAGCAACTTCTGGATCTTCTTCAGGTTTAAGAGCAGGACCATACATTACAACATTGTATCTAACTGCAATATTTTCATAATCTTCTATATTTTCATAATATTCATCTAATGATACCATTTATACACACATCCTATGTTTTAATAATTGTAAATTTCCGATTTTATAATTCATATTGTGCAGGGTCATGAGTTTTAACTTTTTTACCATAACGTTTAAGACAAGTTTTTAAGAATTTTTTCTCTTTATCAGGTAATTGTTCAATAGTTTTTTGAGCTGAATCTAAAGAATCTCTTTCAAATTTAGTTATGTAAAGTTTTTTATCATCAATTGCTTCATTAATTAATTCAATTGCTTTTGAAGCAGCTGCTGCTGATCGAGTATATGCACTGTCTTCAGCAATAATTGCTTCACCAATTTTATAAGCATTATCATAAGCAAGTATTACACCTTGAGGATCCCTATATTTATCAGCCATAGCATAAGATGCTCTTAATTCTTTATTTGTACCAATTTGAGTTGCTGCATTCATTAAAGATGCACCGTTACCTAAATTATCTAAATCTTCAGTCCATACATCACAAACAGATGCAGATAAATTACTGGTTAAAACAGAATTTCCACTATCAGCATTTCTTGGTTGAGCTGATATTGGTACTCCAGTAATTGCTTTTATAATAGGGTTTTCATAAGCAGCATCTTTTGTAGGTCCTGTTGCACCACATTCAATAGCTACTAAACTTCTTACTGCAGCCATAGCTCTTCCTACTGCAGCTAAGGTATGTGCTGTTTTTTCTTCAGTTAAACCGCTGGCTTTATACATGACAGAATTAGCTTGTGCGGTAGCTGAATCTCCTCCTGGAGCTACATTATTTTTACCAGCAATATCAGATATTTTAGTCCACATGTATTCCATATCAATAGAACCTAAAACTCCTACACCATACAAGAGAGCACGAGGGTCAGCTTTTTTGATAGCGAAATTACAAACTTCTGCTCCACCAATTGTTTCCATACTTAAAATAGATGCTCCATTTTGAGCATTAGATTCTAATGTTTCAGTTATTGCAACATCAGCATCAGATTCTCTTAATCCTTCTTTTTCAACTCTGTCATCAGCAACAGAAACCATTATTGAAGCTTTTGTTCCAATATTTTCATGTAATGCTTCTAATTGTTCATTAGCAGCTGCTAATGCGGCTGAATCTTTAGTTGCATTTTCAATTTCTATTTGTATTGCAGGTAATCCAATAGCTTCTACACGAGAACATATTGCTTTTACAGCCTTATCATCATCATCAGCTATTTTTACATTAGGAACAACATTTCCATATCCAATTTTTTGTTCCCAACCCACTTCTACAGGATTTTTTGCGTGTCCAAAAATTAAATCATCAAATGATTCAGTTTCCATTTGTGTAAAACTTTTTAATACCATATTTTTTCACCATATATTAATACTGTTTGTCTTATACCCACATATCTTAAAAAGTATTAAAATTTATATTTTTTTTAGAAATATATAATATGAATACTTCTATGTAATACTTAATAACTCCAAATATATATAAGTGACCCTTTTGTGAAACCAATAAAAACATTGTTTTAAAGTATATTTTGAGTTTAAATCAAGTTTAAGAGAATTTTTATATTATTATAAACCAAATAGTTGGTATGATTAAAATTAAAACACGGAAAAAAAATACTAAAAGAAATACTATTTTATGAACTTTTTTCAAAAATCACTTAGTTATAATAAAAAATAGTTGAAAAAGTAGTTGAATTATCTGTAAAAAGTTATTTTTGATAAAGATTGATTCTATAAATCTATCATAAAAATAAAAAATGTTCAATGATAAATAAAAATAATAAAATATTTTTCAAAATAAGAAAAAAATATGAAATTATAATAAACATACTATAAAAAAAATATGAAATTATATAAAAAAACTATAAAAAACTATAAAAAAAACTATAAAAAAAGTAAAAAAAGTAAAAAAAGTAAAAATAATATTCTTAGGAGTATGCTGCTACGTATTCTCCAACAATATCATTGTATTCGTTTCTGATATCTTCCCATGATTTTCCATCATCCACAATAGCATCAGCTAATTTAGGAGTGTGGTATGCTTCAACACCATAGAAAGTTTGAGGAGTTTCTTCCACGAAGTCACGACGTACAGCTCCACCACCACAACCAACAGGAACATCAATTCCAGCTTCTTGGAAAGCAGCTACAATTTTACCAAATTGAGTCATGGTTGTTGTCATTAATGCTGTAGCAGTTAATAATGCAGGTTTAACTTCTTGTGCTTTAGCAACAATATCTGCTGCAGGTACATCACGACCAAGATCTATTGCATCGTATCCGTTAGCATTTAAGAACATGATAATTAAGTTTTTACCAATATCGTGAGGGTCTCCTTCTACAGCACAACACATAATTGGAGCTTTAGTATCTGCTCTGTGACCTAATTTACTTTCACAGATAGCTACTCCACTCATCATTGCATCTCCAGCAAGCATTAAATCAGGTAAGAAGTATTCACCTTTAGTATATAATGCACTTACACTGTCCATACCTTTCATTAAAGCATTGTTAATGAGGTCTATTGGATCTGCACCATCATCTAAAGCTTTTTCAGTATCTGCATCAGTTTTATCTTTGTCACCATATAATACATCTAAAGCTAATACTCTATCTACACCTTCTTTAGGTAAAATTTCAACTACTTCAGGGTCTTCTTCAGGTTTGAGAGCAGGACCTTCTATTTTAACATTGTATCTAATTGCTATATCTTCATAATCATCTAATTTATCATAATATTTTTCTAATGGACTTATAGTCATAATAAACACATCCTCTATTTAATTATAATTCGTATTGTGATGGGTCGTGGTCTTTTACTTTTCTTCCGTAACGTTTAATACACATTTTTATAAATTTATCCTGGTCATCAGGTAATTGATTGAATGTATTTTCTGCGGAATCCATTGTGTCTCTTTCGAATCTGGTTAAGTAAATTCTTTTTTCATCCACAGCTTCATTAATTAATTCAATAGATTTAAGAGCTGCTGCACGTGATCTTAGATATATATCTTCACCTTCAGCTACAATAGCTTCACCTATTAGGTAAGCATTATCATAAGAAAGGATTACACCTTGAGGGTCTCGGTATTTATCTGCTAATGCATAAGTATCTCTTAATTCTTTGTTAGTTCCAATTTTAGTTGCAGTGTTCATTAATGCACATTCATATCCTAATGATTGTAACCATACACCAGGAGTTGGTCCACCCATTTCTTCTCTGTTATATACAGATTCGTTACTCCATACATCACAAACTGCTGCAGTTAAGTTACCCATTAAATCTGCGTGAGCACAGGTAGCGTTTTTACCTTCTGCACAGATAGGTACTCCAGCAATAGATTTTACAATAGGGTTTTCATATCCACAATCTTTTGTAGGTCCAGTTGCACCACATTCAATAGCTACTAAACTTCTTGCACCAGCCATAGCACGTGACATTGCTGCAACTGTGTGTGATACGTTTTTAGAAGTTAATCCACCAGCAAGGAACATAGCAGTGTTAGCTTGTGCACAATCTGTATCTCCTCCAGGAGTAATATTGTTTCTGTTTGCTATGTCTACAATTTTTGTCCACATGTATTCCATATCGATAGAACCAAGTACACCTATACCGTATAATATAGCACGTACATCTCCTCTCTGAATACCATAATCTGAAACAACTTTTCCACCAATAGTTTCAATACATAACATAGATGCACCATTTTCTGCACATGCTTCAAAAGATTCATCCATAGCTACGTCAAATTCTGATCCTCTTAATCCGTTTTCTTCTTCTCTCATATCAGCAATTGTTGACATCATAGAACATCTTGTTCCATATTTGTCGTGTAATTCTTCTAATTGTTCAGCTGTAACAGCAGTACATCTTTCAGATGCTTCTCTGCTGATAGATTGTTGTTGTACGTGTTCCATTTCTATTTGAATTGCAGGTAACCCAATATCTGCTGCACGAGCACATGCTGCAAATGCAATATTTTTAGAAGTAGCTTCTAAACCATCAACACTTTCTTCTGATCCTTCAGCAGGAGCTACTTTAATGTTAGGATAAACATTTCCATAACCTGCTCTTTGGTCCCAACCTAATTTGACTGGGTGTTTTGCTTGTCCAAATATTACGTCATCAACTGATTCGTTTTCCATTTTTGTAAAATATTTTCTTGACATATAATTTCACCATTATTATATCATTGTTTGTCTTATACCCACATAATCAAAAGTGTTAACCATAACATAAGTATAGTAATACTTCTAATTATTACATAGATTATATTAGTATATAAAAATGACTTTTTTAGAGTGTAAAAGAAATAAGCTTTAAGAAAAATTATTATAATTAATTGAGGATTAGTTAAAATTAATTTAGTTTAAAAAGGTTTAATTGAACTTATATTTTTTATTAATATGTTAATAATAATAATTATTATTATTCAAAGTAGATTTAAACAGTTCAAAAATAAGTGAAAAAGGGTAAAGAAAAATGAACAATTAAAACAAGGTGATTATAAATTAATTTGAATATAACAACAATATTATGAATATTTTATAAAATAATTATAGAATAATGAAAACTATATCAAAATAGTATTTTTGAAAAATTTTTTTGTTTAAAATAAAAATAATAGGTAACTATACCTATTGAAAAAGAAATTCTTTTTTTTATAAAAAAGAGTGTTGGCATAAAATATTTTTTCACTATTTTTGAGTAATACTTTTTCTATTTTTCTTTTGAATAAATTGATATTT
>SUTP01000006.1 GCA_015062815.1 Methanosphaera stadtmanae
TTGAACAAAGACAAAAATAAATTTTATGATAATCAAAAAAGAGTATTAACTATTATTATTTAGTAATACTTTTTTTTATCTAAAAATAATTTTGTCAAGTACTCATTATAAGATGTGGGTGTTTTCAAGTAATAATATTATAATATTTTAAAAACACTACGATTTTTTTGTCATTTTCTATGACTTTAAAAGAATTTTTTTAGCTTTATCAGGTTCATATAATTTATAAGTCATGTTTAATCTTTTGTTCCAATAATGTTATTCTTTCATCCAACTTTTTAATTGTTATTTCAGAAACATTAGTTAAATTTCCATTTTCAAAATTTTCTATTTCTTTATTGTAAAATTCGGATTCTTCATCGAAAAATTCTTCATTTTCTTTATAATAATCAATAAGACGAGTTATTACATCATTAAAAGTATCTTTTTTAGAAGCTAATTGAGACAAAGCATCATGAGTACTTTTGGATATTTTAATAGTTTTTGTCATCATATTTATACCTAATAGTAGTATACTTAGTATACTATAAATATATTACAAATAAGTCAATTCAACTTTTTGATACATTTAATATGGGCTTTTACAATAAATAATGTTTCATATAATGATTTAGTTTTATCCTGACACTATCCGGATGAATATATGGAAAACCATTTCCATAATTTATTCAAATATTGTCTAGCATTATAACTTTGAAAATCCACGAATAGTTTCCTGTAAAATTATTCTTTTTTCATTAATAAAAAGAGAATTTTATAATAAAAATCTAAATTAATATTTAAATCTATTTATAGCTCTAATTTAAAAAAGTATTATTAAGGAGATGTGTTTAATGAGTGATTATGTTACTTTGGCAAATAATTTAAAAAATGAGTTAAAATTGGAAAAAGAGCCTGTTGCTGTTAAAATATTTGAAAAAGAAGAAGATGCTAGTGCAATATTACCTAAATTTGATTCAAAAGCCAGACATTGTGGTATGGTTTATGAGGCTCAAAATGGTAAATCATTTTATTCAACTATTGATGAACATACCTGTTTAAAAGGTGCTAAAATTTTAGGATTGGCTGAAAATGATAATGATCCTATTGTACCTTTTTTAGAAAAAGAATCTGAAGCTATTGCATATGCACCACTTGAGAAAGCTAACTTCAAACCTGATTCTGTGTTGATTTATGTAACACCTATTCAAGCAAAGGATCTTGCTAAAATGTATAGAGTTAAGGTTGGTAAAAGATTCCGTGGAGACTTTTATGCAGCTTTTAGTTTATGTTCTGATGCAACTATTATTCCTATGAAAACTAATGAGCCTAATTTAACTTTAGGTTGTGGTGGTTCTAGAAAGGATGGTCATATTGAGGATTATGAAGAGGTTATTGGTTTAACTATTGATAACTTGGAATCATTGTTTAATTAATTAAACCTATAATTTCTCCCCATTTTTTTTTTAAATATCTTTTTTAACTACTATTTTTGATTAAACGGTTTATATATGTACTGGACCATATGAATGTTATGATACATGCTGTTAATTGTCCTGCTATTATTCCATACCATGCACCATGTTCGCCCATTGTCAATACCATTGCAAATATGTATGAGAATATTAAAGAAAATATTAATTGTCTCATTAATGTTTGTATCATTGCTGTTATTCCTTTTCCTAATCCCTGAAATGTTAATGTTGAAGGTGCTCCAATTGCTGTGCAGAAGAAGAATGGTATCATTGTAATTAGGAATTCTATCATTGTAGCAGATAAATGTGCACTTTTTTCTGAATAACTGAATAGATAGACTATCTGTGGTGCAAATATAAGAATTATTAAGCCAATAATTACTGAAGCAAGTAGTGACAGTAATATACTATATCTTTGTGCTGTTTGTATATTTTTAAATCTTCTAGCTCCGTAATTTGCTCCTACAACAGATACTAGTGCTGTTGAAATTGCTACTATTGGCATGACTCCAAGAGTTATTACTCTCCAGCATGTTGAATATACTGCAACAGCATCTGTAGATGCTACTATTGTTAATAATGCTGAGAATACTGCTGCAAATACTGCTGTCATAACCATTTCTAAACTAGCTGGAAGACCTACACCAAGTATGTCTTTAGTTATTTCTTGACTAAACTTAAAATTTGATTTGAATGGTTTGAGATAAGTATCCTTTTTGATGTAAATCCAGTAATACAAGACAAATATAACTGTAGTTGTTGATATGATCGTTGCATATGCTGCTCCGCTTACTCCCATTCCTAGTAAATAAATGAATATTGGATCAAGAATCATATTCAGTATTCCTGATATTGCCATTGCATACATTGTTCTTGTCACATCACCTTCTGCTCTGAGTATTCCATACATTGAATTTGGTAAAACAAATAATACTGTACCCGTAAACATTATTGTACCATATTCTATTGCATAAGATAATGTTTGTCCAGCACCCATTACTATTAATACAGGTTTCATTAAGATTAATAGTAAAATCATTATTATTAATGATATGATAATAGTTAAAATTATGCTATGAATAGCTCCATTATCTGCTTTATCTTTACGTTTTTGACCAATATAACGTGATATGGATGCTGTTGCACCAGCTCCCAGTCCATTTCCCAGACCTATTAATATAAGAAATAATGGTGTTACAAAACCTACACCTGCAAGTGCATCAGCTCCCAGACCTGCAACCCATATACCATCCACTAGGTTATAGATACTTGTGATAATCATTGATATCATCAGTGGCCCTGATAATTTTCTAATAGCAGTTTTTGGATTTCCTAATAATAATTCCACACCTTTTGTAGTTTTATCATCTGATTCATTTTCAATTTGATTAACTATATCAAAACACCCCCATTAAATAATAAAAAATTACAAGTAAAGGTATATTTTTCATCATATAAAAATAGTAATATTGAATAATAGGAGTAATTCTGATGGTTAAACAAATTGAATCATGTTTAATATGTGGTCATGATATTCAATATTTAGAGGAAACAAAAGAAATGAATTGTTTCTATTGTAATAGATTATTTTCTAGTAATGCTTCATGTATTAATAATCATTACGTGTGTGATGAATGTCATTCCAAAAATGCAATTGAAGCTATTATGAAAATAGCAAAAGAAGAAAACTCTGGAAATCCTCTTGAAATTGCTGTTAAAATGATGAAAAATCCCCACGTTCATATGCATGGACCTGAAAATCATGTACTGGTAGGTGCTGCATTATTAACTGCATACAAAAATAGTGGTGGAAAAATAGAAGATTTTAATAAATCTCTTCTTGAAATAAGAAAACGTGGCTCTCAAGTTCCCGGTGGTATATGTGGAAATTGGGGTTGCTGTGGTGCAGCTGTTAGCAGTGGTATTTTCATAAGTGTAATTACTGATTCAACACCACTTAGTAAAAAACCTCTTGCTCTTTCAACAAATATGACTTCTAAAGCACTTGCAAAAATTGGTGAAATTGGTGGACCACGATGCTGTAAAAGAAATGGTTTCTTATCAATACTCGAAGCAGTTAAATATGTTGAAGAAGTTTTTGACATTAAAATGAACCTAACAGATAATTATAAATGTGAATTTTACCATAAAAATAAGGAGTGTATAGCTAACAGATGCCCTTTTTTTGAAATATGAAAAATATTTAAGAAGTATAACACAAGTTACTACAAAACCACTAAAAACTTTAAAAACCTTGAAGATATATAATTAATAGGTGTTTAGATGAGCAATATAAATGTTGATAATATTATTTTTACTGAATTATTAAATAGATTTCTAGATAAGTATTCTGCTAATGATGAAGATATGAAAAATGAACTTAATTTGTATTTACAAGAAAATCAGGACACTCTGTTAAAAATTATTAAATTAGATGAATTTCCTTTGACAGATCTTGCTAAACAGAAGTTCGTGACCAGCATACAATTAACCAATAATCCCCTAGAAATCAATGATTCACTTGAAGAGTTTATGATTAATAAAATGTTTAATTTAAATCTTGATAAAAAAGAGGAAGCAGAAAATAGTCCTTGTATTAATATTTATTATGATGTTCAAAAGATGCATTGTATAGGATGTGGAAAAGAAGCTCTTTATGACTTAACTACTCAAGCTATAGAAAGATTAAATATTAAGGAAAATGAGATTGTATTCTGTATTAATACTTATAATTCTCTAAAAGAGAATAATTAACCATTTTCTCATTTAATTTTTTCTAAAATCATTTAGAATATCCTGTATTTCTTCAATATTGTATATGTTTGGATTTGTATTATCTGTATATACTCCGGAGATTATATTTACTCCTAATTTAAGTAATTCGTTTATTATGCTTATTCCATTTGTCGGATATTTATATTTAATATTTATATCAGGCAGTATTGTTCGTAATATGGCTACTATTTTTAAGAGATAATTATTATTGTATTGTGGATGATATTCTTCAGGATTATCACAAAATGGATCTACTCCCAATACTTCAACCGTGTTAATATTAAAATCTATGATTTTACGAATTAATACTGCAATATCAACAGGTGATTCACCAGAATTAATTAAAAGTTCACCTACTAAGTCAATATTTGAAGAATTATCAGATAATTCTTTAATAAATTTCTCATACATATTAACTGATTTAGGATTATTATCAGATAAATCTAATTTTCTCAAATCATATAAATCAATGATTAATGCATCAATATCCAAATCATCAATATCCGCGTAATGTTTATATGGAACTTTAATATTAACTTTAACTTCGTGAGAATTAAGAAGTTGTACCAGTTTAAAAAGTTCGTTACTGCTAAATTCAGTTAATGTATAACAATTAATTGCACTGATACCACACTGGTCAATATTTCTTAACTTAATATTAATCAGGTTCTCCGTATATTTAGGATGGTATTGTTCAGTCGTGTAAAGACTTCTACAGTTACAAGCAGACATGCCAATAAACGTCAATAAAACTGGTGGATAATGAATATCCTGTTCTAAGAATATTTCTGAATCTAAGTTATTGTTATTTTCACTAGCTTTATCCATAAGTTTATCTAGTTGTTCACCTTCACTTAATCCCAGAACATATTCCATATCTTCATCTAAAACAACTTGTTTAGAAAATCTTTCTAATATATCATTTATCATAATAATCACAAAATATTAAGATTCAACTAAAGTAATTGCATCAAAGATACATTCGGTTATACATAATCCACAACCAACACATGTATCAGGATTTTTTTCTTTAACATAAGCTCTGACAAATAAATTATCTACAGGACATACTTTAACACATTTACCGCATCCTACACATTTTAAAACAGAAATTTTAATTTTACTCATGAATATATCACCTATAATTATTATAAAAAATGACTTAAAGACCAGCAAAACTGGTAAAAAAATAACATAATATTTTATATGCTTAAGGTATGTTACTAATAATACTTAATTTTTAAGCTTTTAGAATCATTATATTGATAATTAAAAATGATTATAAACATTGTTAAATATGTTTATACGATAAAGTAAGTTAAAATTAACTGAAAATAGAAAAAACTACTAAAAAAAATAAAGATATGATTAAAATATGGGGAATTTATTTCTTATTTGACAATAAAATCATTAAAAAGTATAACGTGAATTTTGTAATGATAGATTTGAAATAAATTTAAGTTAGTTTTAATCATATAGTTTGTAATTTCCTGAAATATCTTTTTAGGAGATAAGTAATTCTTATATTTAAAGATATTTTTGAATGTTATATTTGCAAATGAAATATTATAATAATTTTTTAACAATTTTATTATCTTAACTTAATAATTATAATGATAATTCATTAGAAATTATTAAGTAATAATACTAACTTGTAAGTAGTATATAAAGCTATCGAATATTTGTTCTAAAATAAAATTAGTTATTTTCTAATAAATTGAAGGAGATTCTAGTAATAATAATCAAGCAACATTTATAATAATATAATACATATAGTAATATGTTAAAAAAAATTAAAATTTACAAAAAAAATCAAGATTGTAAAGGAAATTTTTATATGAACACTGAAGAAAATATATTAAAAACAACATATGAATTATTACTAGAAAAAAGAAATTTAAACATATCAATGTCTGAAATATGTAAAAAATCAAATAATAGTCCAGGTACAATATATTATCACTTCAAAAACAAAGAAGAACTTATCAAAGCAACACTAACAAAGTATATAATAAATGTATATTTTAATCAAATAAGTTATTTCAAAATTTTGCAAGGTACCACTTTTGATAAAATTAAATATTGCTACAATATTGCACTAAATTTTAATCAAGACATAAAAATAAATGATAATGATTTGAATAAATTTTTATTATTAATCTTGCAAAGCAAAGAAAAATACCCTGACTTATTCCTAAAATATACAAAAGTTAAAAGTTCTTTTAATAAAGTGTTAAATAATATTATATCCGAAGGTATAAAAAATGATGAATTAAAAAACGACTTGGATGTTGAAAAAATAGTTGACATCATAAAAAAAGATATTAACGGCATATTTTTCACAAAATACCTGAATGATACAGAAGATATAGAAAAATTAACCAATTATAGTTTCGCATTAACCTGGAATTATATAAAAAAATAAAATAATCACCCCTAATTATCTCTCATTTTATCAATTTCAAAGTAATTTAAACTACCTGCATTTTTATTATCGATTATACAATTTTCATTACTCGATTATTTCATCTTTACCTAAAATTTTCAGATAACTTTTAATTATTAAAACCCATAATAGTCAAAAACATACTACAGTCAAGTACACATCTTTTATTAACTGTTTTTCTATAATATCCATTTATTAACTAATATTTAAACACTTAACAGTTTAAATATGCTTTTTATGTATTTTATTATTTTGTAGAAAAATCAGAGTATTAATAATTTTAAACAGGATTCATACCAATTCCATTAAGAATTTTTAATTTCTATGGTTTTAAGATTTTTATTTATTACTTTTATTAGGATAACTTATGATTTTTTAATACTTATCAAGACCCCTATATGAATACTTCTCAACACCCCCATGATTACTTATCAACACCCCCCATTACTTATCAATCCCCCTTAGATTTGCTTTATAATAAAAAAAATATAAAGAAAAAAACAAGAATGTGAAAAAAACAACATTCCAAATACAAACATTTATAATAAGAAGGTGATTAAAATGTTAGAATTCATTAGAAAAGAAAATATTCGTAGTTTAGAAGCCAATAAACCCTATCTAATAAATGATATAAATGTGAACGAAATAAACATGAGCACACTTATCATAATTACAACATTAATGGTTTTATTTATCACATCAATTAAACTCATAACGATATCAGGAAATATTTAAGATTCACAAAAAACACCCTCCATAGAATCTCAAATAATAATCTACATACGTATATGAAATATAAAATCATTATTTAGTTCATATCAAAGGGATATTAAAATGATTATACAAGATAAAATAACAAAGTTTATAGAGAGCCAAAATAAAGATAAGAAAAAAACTGTTAAAATAAGTATGAGCCAAAACTTATTAAGCAAATACAGGGATTGATTTCTTTACTTACCTTTTACTATTTTTTTACTAAATTTATTAATAATTTTAATTTTAAGACCACATAATTATTTCATTAAAACATTCAAACTTTATAATTTAACTTTCTCAGTTAAAAATCATTATATAAATACAAGTAATATATCTTATGATAGGAATTATCATGTCAAATGTAATATTTTCAATCAAGGATGATTATTTGCCTAAAGATTATTTAACAATATCCACTAATTCAAAAATTGATTCTGATAATAAAATCACATATTTTTCACTTGGTCGAAACACAGATATCAGCAGTGAAAAATATTCAAAAAATGTTATTTTAGTAATTAATGGTGGCTATGGTGAAATAATTATAAATGATGAAATTAAAGATCTTAAAACTAATGATTTCATATTTATTCCTAAAGAAACTCTTTATGGATTAAATACCAGTGAAGGATTAATTTTTACAGAAATTATAATGTGTGAGGAGAATTATATTATGAACGAAATGATTAAAGATGGTGAAATTTTTAAACTAGCTGATCTTCTAAGTTATGAAGATGATAGTATTGTTAACATGGATTTAATATCAAATGACAGTCTTAAATTTGTTATTATGGCTTTTGATGAAGGTACTTCTTTATCAGAACATGCTGCTCCTGGTGAAGCATTGATTTTTGCTTTGGATGGTGAAGCTATTATTGGATATGAAGGTCAGACATGTCCTATTAAATCCGGTGAAAATTTTAAGTTTAATAAGGGTGGTCTTCATAGTATTGAAGCTACTGGTAAATTTAAAATGGCTTTACTTTTAACATTTGATTAATCTCCTTATAATAATTTTTTTTACTTCATTTAAATTTAAATAATGATTAAATAAATAATATTTTTATTAAATAACTTCAATTATTTAATTATATAAAATACATTATTTTAATAGATGATTTAATTTAATAATTTATAAGAATAATAGATACATGAATTCACGAAAAAAATAAAGAAATAAAGAATTTACATGAAAAGAACTTAAAAACCCTTAGAAAATTAATTTTCTTCCTATACTTCTTTTTTATTTTAATTTAAGCTTTTTTAATCATTTTTATCATACTTAAATATCTTTTTATATTTATTTTCTAATACTTATTTTCTATCTCTAATGAATTTTCTTATTAAATTTAAAATCAAAAATTTAACATTAAGGTACTGCTTAAACAATACCATTGCTCTGTTAGAAAATATATTATAAATATTTAAAAAAACAAAGTATTAATTGTATAATATTTTTATTTAATTTTCTTTTAGATAAATATTTTATATGGAGATTAAAATTATGAATAAGAAATATTTAGGTGTAATGATAGTAGGAATACTAATGATTTGTGCAGTAGTAGGATACTCTTATTCACCAGATAATACAGTAGTCGCAGCTGAAACTAATGATGATACAAAATTAGTTGTAGGATTCGATGCTGAATTCCCACCTTACGGTTACAAAAACGATAAGGGAGAATATGTCGGATTCGATTTAGATTTAGCTCAAGAAGTATGTAAAAGAAATGGATGGACATTAGTAAAACAACCAATTGATTGGGATGCAAAAGATAGTGAATTAAACTCTGGAACAATAGACTGTATCTGGAATGGATTTACTATTAATGGTAGAGAAAACGATTATCTATGGTCTGAACCATACATAGACAACAAACAAGTATTTGTTGTTAAAAAAGATTCAGGAATTAATTCATTTGAATCTTTAAGTGGTAAAACAGTTGAAACTCAAAAAGATTCTTCAGCTTTAGCAGCACTTGAAGGTGATCAAAAAGCATTAGCTGGCACTTTTGCTACTTTAACTCAAGTAGCAGATTATAATACAGCTTTCATGGATTTAGAGTCTGGTGCATGTGATGCTATTGCTTTAGATAAAGGAGTAGCTCAATACCAAATATCACAAAAAGGTTCAGATAAATACATTATGCTTGAAAAAGAATTATCTTCAGAACAATATGGTATTGGATTCAAAAAAGGTAATGAACAATTAAAAAATCAAGTACAAAAAACATTAAATGAAATGTACGCTGATGGAACAGTAGCTAAAATAGCAGAAAATTACAAAGACTATGGTGTTCCAGGTTCATTAATTAATCAAACAGCCAATAAATAAATAATTAAGAGAGGTTTTTATGTCATTAGTTACAATGATACCTCAATTAGCAGAAGGTATGCTTACTTCCATAATGATATTTGCTCTTACATTACTTTTTTCTCTCCCTTTAGGACTTGTAGTTGCCGGAGGTAGAAAAAGTAATTATCGAATCATAAGCATGATTACACGTGCATATATCTCAATTATGAGAGGTACACCTTTAATGTTACAATTAATTGTAATATTCTTTGCACCATATTACATATTTGGTTTTTCACTTTCAAGTGACTATAGGATGATTGCAGTTATTATAGCATTTTCAATTAATTATGCTGCTTACTTTGGTGAAATATACAGGGGAGGTATAGAATCTATACCTAAAGGTCAGTACGAAGCTGCTGAAGTATTAGGTTATACTAGAATACAAACATTCTTCCGTATAATTTTACCACAAGTTATAAAGACAGTATTACCTTCAATTACAAATGAAGTGATTACACTAGTAAAAGATACATCACTTTCTTTTGTAATAGCAGTACCCGAAATGTTCACAATAGCAAAACAAATAGCAGCAGCTGATGCATCAATTAATGCACTTCTTGTTGCAGGTATATTCTATTATGTTTTCAATGTTGTAGTTGCAAGAGTAATGGTACATATTGAACAAAAACTAGATTATTACGAATAGGAGGAATATCATGAGTTTATTAGAAGTTAAAAATCTTAAGAAAAGTTTTGATGATAATGAAGTTCTAAAAGATATTTCTTTTAATGTAAACGAAGGAGAAGTACTATGTATTATTGGTCCTTCAGGGTCTGGTAAATCTACAGTACTAAGAATACTAACCAAACTTGAAACTAAAGATAGTGGTGAAATTAATTTTGATGGAACATTTGGATTAGTATTCCAAAACTTCAACCTTTTTCCACATTATTCAGTAATGAAAAACATAAGTGATGCACCCATTAATGTCCAAAAAAGAGACAAAAAAGAAGTTGAAAAAGAAGCAAAAGAATTGCTTAAAAAAATGGGTTTAGAAGATAAAGCAGATGCATATCCATGTGAATTATCAGGTGGACAGCAACAGAGAGTATCTATTGCTCGTGCTTTAGCTATGAATCCTGATATTTTATACTTTGATGAGCCTACTTCTGCATTGGATCCTGAATTAACTGGTGAAATACTTAATGTTATGAAAGATTTGGCAGAAGAAAATATTACTATGGTTATTGTTACTCATGAAATGAATTTTGCAAAAAATGTAGCAGATAATATAATATTCATGGATAATGGGGTTATAGTAGAAGAAGGTACTCCTGAAGAAGTATTTAATTCAGATAATGAAAGAATGCAATCATTCTTAGGTAAATTCCAGGATTAGATAGATTTTTTCTATCTACATCTTTTTTATTAAACTATTTTTATATTTATTATTATGAACATTGTTTATCACTACTTTGATAAAAGATAGGATTTTTGTATTTGGTGTTCAGATTTATTATGATATTTCTATAAATAATATCATTAAAAAATAGTAAAAAGTGATAATTTTATAATTAATGGGACTCTAATTTTTCATACTCTTTCTTGAATTTCCTAACTAATTCAATATCATCATTAATCATTATATTGAAGAGTCCCTTTATCAATATTTTATTAATATTTAAAACTATTTCTTCAGGCTTAAATATTTTCTTAGTTTCTAATAGAATACCCTTATAATCAGGTTTATTATTGAAATCTTTCTTAAACTCTTCTTTTATTTCATACCTCCATTGTTTAGGAATAAATTCTTCAAAAATTAAGGTAATATCTTCTGCAAAACTATTTCCTAATATCACATAATAATCAATTTTCTCCTTATTCTTCTTCATATCAACATCCTTTAACAGCATATTAAATGATCCATAATTTTGATATCCGAATGGTACATATCGTCCTTCAACAGAATGTGCACAATATTCATTCATTATCCTATAATATCTTGTATTTAAAATACTATAAAATGAAATAGCCTCAATTGCATCGGTTTTATCACTGTTTAATATATACATTAATGATTGAGTAAATATTTTTGAAAGAATATGATGACTTAATTCATGAATAATAGTAGATATTTGACCTGATTTATCCAATCTATCATCAACATGAATTATATTGAATTTATAATAACCTAATTCTGCACCTTTACTCTTATATTCTATACTTGCATAGGATAATCCTAAAATAAGTATTTTCTTAAATACTGAAAGTTCATCTAGATTAATATTATTTTCTTTAACTATTTGCCTGAAGTTTTTCTTTCCTTCTTCTTTAATATTATATAATATTTTTTCATATTCTGATACTGTTAATTGATGATTTTCAATTGATTTAATTCTTTCAGGATTAAAAATATTTTCAAATTTATTTAAATCTGTAACTGTTTTAAAGTCATCTTCACTTAATGATTTCATATTTAACTTAATAGTATCATCTTCTTCAATAATTAAGTTATCACCAGATTTTTTTATTGTGTTTTCTTCATTGAATGAATTTAACAAATCATCAATCTTAATCTTCTTATCCTTAACATCCTCTACATTTTCTATTACTTTATCTTTAGCAGAATATATTTTTTTAATCTTTCTTTTAATCATTAAAGCTTCTGGATTTTTAGAATCATTTTTCAGTGCAATATCACAGTACAATAATGATTTTTTATAATTTTTAGCTAAATATAATAAATGTGCCTTACCGCTCCATGCTAGAGAATTACTATTATCATACTTTAATGCCCTGTTAAATGAATAATATGCTTTTTCAAAATCTTTTAATTTAGCTAAACAATATCCTGAAAGTACCCAAACACAGGAATTTTCTTTATCATCCCTTAATATTTCTTTTAAATACTTGATTGCTTTTTTATAATTCTTTAATTTAATATTATCCAATGCTTTTATTAATAATTCATTATTCATTTATTTCACCTGAAAAGTAATAAAAAGGTAGGGGCTTATCTTATCACAGTGTTTAAACTTGATTAATCTAAAAATTTTATATTAGCCAATACATCATCCATATTATTTATTGGCTTAGATAAATTAATGTCAAGATATGCTTTATCTACTGTTCCAAAACTGGAAGATAAAATCAATTGATTACCATAAATCATATATGCATTGACCACTGTATGACCCACTATCATACAGTTAGAACCAATAATTTTTAAAAAATTATCAACATCTTCTTCATTATAATTAACATCATAACGATTCCATAAGAAATCATAAAGAGGTTGAAAATTATAATCATTGTAAAAGATTTCATTAAAATCATTCATTGATTTAACTAATTTTGAAGGACCTGTATGTGATATAAATAATCCATTAGCTGTTTTTACAAAAAAGGGCATTGATTTAAAATATTCCACATACTCTGATAAATAAGGTTCTAAGCTTCCCTTTTTTTCAATTATTAAATTTTCAAAATCATTTGTTTGATTCTGATATCCCTTAAAAACTGGAGTACCAGTAATATGACTCCATTCATGATTTCCTAGAAGAGGATGGAAATTAGAATATTTCTTATCTTTTTCAATAACATCTTCAATAATTTCAATGGATTTATCATCTTCATAAATGGAATGAATGAAATCTCCAACAAATACTAAATGAAAATCTGGATTATTACAATCCCATAAATTTATGTATTTCTCATAATCCTCTAAATCACCATGTAAATCCGTGACTATTAAAAGACGACCTTTATCCGGTAATTTAATAAATTTTTTTGTATTCATAATCATCGCCTAAAAAAAAAATTAAAAAAAGTGTTTTATTATTTCACATTAAAGCTGGTACACGGATTTCTTAATAAATGATTTTTAATCCCTACGAGGAAAATGACAAACTTTCTTAAGTAAATCGTTAGGATTTCCTACTTCAATAAATATAAATTCAGTTAATTCTTTCCTTAATTTTTCTAATTCATATTCATTATTATTTGTAACAGCTTCATTAATATCATCTGATATTCTGTCTAATTTCTGTTGTAACAGAATTTTCTTAGAATCATCAGTTAAATTATTAATTTTTTCTTGAGCTTCATCTCTTAGATTTTGTACTTCTTTAAAACATTTTTCTGTTTTCATAAAATCTCCTAAAAAAAATATTATAAAGAAATATTTTATTATACTATTATATAAGTCCTCCTGGAATTTCAAAACCACCAGAACCTCCAATATTAGTTGAAAGTTCTGCAAGTTGTTGTACAACATTTACTAACATTTCAAAATCATCTTCAGCAAGTGCTTTCATACCTGCCTGTTTTAAATCATTGACAATACGAAGGTCTTCATCCTTATATTCTCCTTCCATAATTAAATAAAGGGCAAGTTGTTTAAGTAATTCTTTAGGATCCTCTACTTCAGTAGCTATGAATTCAACTAATTCTTCCTGTAACTTTTCTAATCCATAGTCATCATTATTTCTAACAGCTTCATCAACATCGTCCGATATTCTGTCTAACTTTTGTTGTAATTCGAACTTCTTAGGACTATCACCTAAATTATTAATTTTTTCTTGAGCTTCATCTCTTAGATTTTGAAGTTGTTTAGGTTTATTTGAGGAGTCTAATAACTTTTCAATTAAATCTAATTTATTATTTAAATCATTTATACGCTTATCTGCTTGATTTATTGCAGCATCATCATTTTCTGCTGTTTTAATAAAAGTATCTATATCATTGAGAATATTTTCATCTTCTATTTCTTTCCAGTATTGGTTTATTTTGGCATTATTAGTAATTTGTTTACACTTAGATTGTAATTCATTCATTCTATCTTTAGCAGCCTGATATTTTTGTTTAACAACCCCAATATCAGAAGGTAAATCTGGAATAATTTTACAATCAAAGCTTTGATCAAGCTCAGGAATTGTTACATCAATCGTGATTATACGTGATTCATCAATATTTACTTTTAATGCTACTTCACTTCCTTTATCTAAATTATTATCTACATCTAATCCTGTGATTTTTAATTCACCGACTTTTGTATTTCTAGATGCTACTTCATAAGTACCATTATACAATGGAACTATTACATATGTAGAACTATCACCCTTTACTATATCTGTTGATGTTTTGAAAATTTCCATATTATCATAAGGTATAGGAGAACCTTCTTTAGCTAGTACAAATAATGTATCATCAGCTAATCCTAATCCTAGTGTATGTGGAAGAATATCTTTTGGAGGAGCTATGTCACATTTATAAATTATAGCATTAGGAGAATTTTCACTAATTTCCACTAAACTACCATTTGCATCAAATACATCAATAGAATATGTATTTTCAATATCTTCAGGAAGTAATTCAAATTCAAAATATCCATCCTCTTCTATTGGAACTTTACCTGTGGTAGTTTCTGTTTTTATATTAGTTACCTCAATTTCAAATCCTGTGAAATCATCAACATTATCTGATAATAATGTACCGAAAACAAAGAATTCAACATCTTTTGGACCTGTTGTATTATAATCTAAATCAATACCAAAAGAACCTTCATGTGGTGGTATATCATTATTTTCATCAATTAATGTTCCTGCATATATTGCTGCTCCTTTAGCTACTACTGTAACAGGATCTAAATTATATTTTAAAGGTTTGTTAAATTCATTTTCTAATCTATCCCTAATTATAGGACTGAGAGTGGAACCTCCTACAAGAATAATAGAATCAACATCATCCATTGTTAATGAAGCTTTACTTAATGCATCTTTACAATGATTTATTGTCCTGTTTATAAAGGAATCCATAGTATTTTTAAGTTCTTCCTTAGTTAAGGTATATTCAAAATCATAAATTTCATCATTATTAACTAGTAGAGTTTCTATAAATATGTCTGCTTCATTTTGTGTTGATAAAGTTTTTTTAGCATCTTCAGCAGCACCTTTAAGCTTAGCAAATGGTTTACTATATTTATTATTACTTCTTTCAAAATCAGATATATTTAAATCATTTTTTACTTCTTTAACAAGAATATTATCAACAAGTGCATCATCTATTAATTTTCCACCAAGATATTCATCACCAGAATGAGATACATGATTAAATTCATCACCATCTAATCTAACAACAGATACATCGAATGTACCTCCACCAAAATCATAAATTAACCAAATACCTTCATCTTCTTTACTTGCATTTTTTCCATAAGCATAAGCGGCTGCTACAGGTTCCATTATTAAACTTGTATTTTTAAATCCTGCAAGTTTAGCTGCTTCTATAGTTGCTTGTGTTTGATGTGGACCAAAGTCAGCTGGAACTGTGATTACTACAGAGTTAACTTTTGTATTTATTTGTTTATCAACTGAATTTCTTAATTCTTTTAATACTTCTGCAGATAATTCTTCTGGAGAATATTCATTACCGGAACGTTTAAATTTATATTTTTTAGGTACTCCCATATCTAATTTGAATTCGCCTCTAGCATTATCTGAACTTCTTATATATTCATTTTTAGCCTTATTACCTACAATAATATGTCCCCTTTTATCTTCAGCTACCACAGAAGGTGTGAAATTCATATTACTTGTATAATTAGGTATTACCTCTGTATCATTTCCTACAACGTGAGCTATAATTGAGGTTGTTGTTCCTAAATCAATTCCAAAATCCACTGTATTAGTCCTTAATTGCTTTGTCATATCTTTCACCATTAATTTATTTATCGATTTTAAAAACTATTCTTCTTGAGCTAGAGTAACGTAAACTTCTGCTTTTAAGATTTTTTGATTCTTATAATATATCTCTGGTTTTACTGTTTCAGAGATGATATCCTCTTTAATATTTGAATCATGTTCAAATGCCTTAACATCTATATTTTTATTTACTGAGTATGTTTCTCCTGTTAAATCCCTAATTTCAAAACCATATTTTGATAATTTTAATAAAATTATTTCATATTGTCTGACAATAGAATTTATTGGTCTTAAACTGTCTTTAATAATATTTTTAGCCTGTTTGATTTCTTCTAACTGATTTTTTAATTCATTAATCTTTTGATTAAGTTGTTCAATTTGAATATCATCATCAACAACTATAATATCTTCATCCATTTGATCTACAGATTCAGTTTCATCTGATGTATCCCTATTTATTACCACATCATCAACAGCACTTGATTGACCTATTTTGTTTTGAATCTCATCTATATTATCCAGTAATATTTTTTCTTGATTTGTTAAAATATCATTTAAAGTAGCTGATTGATTATTTTCCTGGTATTCTTTAGCTGTATTTCCAATTTTCCATAAATTAGTTATTAATTCTGCTATCTCTTTTAATGAAGGATTCGACTTTTGAATATCTTCTACTAATCCTATTAAAACTTGTTGTACTTCTGATAATCTATTGTTTAATATGATTTCCATTCCTGAAGAGGATTTTTTGATTCTATTAGAAGGATATTGCTGATTTACATTATATTGCCTGGTCTGATTTTTTTTATTAATTTGAATATTCTGGACCTGTTTATAAGCATCAGAATATTTATCATTTTTTTTAGAATCCTTTTTATCATTTTTATTGAAAAATGATTTTGATACTCTATCAAATAGATTATTCTTTTTATTATCTCCCATAAAATCACCATTAGAGTATTCCTAATATTTTAAATAATTATATTCAAATACCTGGTTATCCGAAAGGTTTAAAAATTACAATAATTAGTATTATAAATACAATTAGAGCCATTAATAGACACACACAGCTTTGTGTTTGCTTTTTTTCATTCAACTTTTTTTGTTCTTCCTGTTTTACTGCTTCTTCATACATTCTTTTTAGTTCTTCTTGTTTTCTTCTTTCTTCATCAGATGGTACATCTTTAATCATTTCTTTTAATTTAACAGCATTTTGTTTTAGATCTTCATCTGCAGCAAAACGACTTATAAATTCTAATATTTCAACTATTTTTTGAATTTTATTATCAGTCATTGCATTAGACAAAAGTTCTTCATTATTTAGACAACTTAGCATTTTTTGACAAACAGAATCTCTCATTTTATTCGAAATACTATTATTATAGAATAAATCCTGTGTTAATATTTTCATGAATGGTTCAACATTATTCTCATACTCTACTAGTATATCTAATTTAGTAGAACCATATGCTGAGTTAAATTTACCGTCAAATGAATCCCCAAGATTTTTAATTGAATGTTCAAATGTTTCCAATATTTTAGAAGCTGTTCTATTAATTAGTTTTGAATCAAAAGATGATTCTTCAGTAGCATTTATTATACCATTAATTAACCTTAAATTCCTTTCAGAAATATTACTAGACTTTGATAGGTTTTTAATTAATGAAATATTGATATTTAATAAATCTGCAGGCAACTGCTCGAAAATTTCATCCACATATTCATTAGTTAAACGAGGATCATTCAATGAATTAACCCTTTGTTTAACAAAATTCTTAAAATTATTAGAACCTGATAAAATAAGAGACCAATATTTTATTGCATCAGTTAGATATACTACTGCATCATAATCTTCTTTTTCAAACAGTTCTAGTGCTCTGATATGATTTATTACTGCTAAATTATGAACTGATGTTGTGTTAGTTGATTCAGTTTTAGATTGAGATTCCCAATATTTTTTAGCACTATCATAGTCATTGTTATTTAAATATTTTATTACAAATTCTTCTAATGGTTCTTCTAATGTTTTTGGCCAAAACCAAAATATTTCATCAAGTAATCTTGTTCTAACATCGGTTAATCTGTTTCTTGCATTCTGATAATCTATATATGATGGTGCTGGAGAAACTGGTAATAATAATGTAACATTTCCCTTATCAAATACTCCTTCCAATGGATTAGTATCATCATAGGATGCATCTTTTCTTTTGAACCTTTTCTTGTATGCCTCCACCTTAGTCATACGATTATCAATTATGTTGGTTTTATCTGTGATATTTAATCCAAAAAGTCTAAAACCATTTATTTTATATATATTCTGATTAATTTCCATTTTACTTACCCCATATTACATTGCTAATCCTCTTTTCCATAACGAAAGTTTTGAAGAGTATTTATCTTTCTTATTTTCATCTGCTAGTACTATAAACTCCATTAATTTAGAAGCTTTGAATATGTTTTCTATGTTATAATTGGATTTTCTCCTTAATTTTAAGGATTCCTTCTCAATGGTATCAATATCCCTGCTTTTAAGGGTATCCAGTATAGGTTCATATTCCTTCTTAATTTCATTGTTTTTATTAATTAATTCTTCCAGTGAGTTAACTGCTTTATCTAAATCATGGTCTTTACTTAAATTTGATAAAATATCATTCCATAATATTATATATCCTTCATATGAATCCCTAAGACTTGGAGTATATGCTATGGCTTCTTCTAATAGTGTACTTGCTAAACTGTAATTTGAATCATTTTCACTGTATACTTTAAATGCTTCATCAATAAGTTTTCTGTCTGGCATTTCATCTTTCCATAATCTAAGTCGGTATGTATATTTTTCACGAATATACATATCTGAAATAATTAATCTCTCCAGAATTTCTATAGCTTCTTTTAATTTATTTTCCTGTTTAGCTAAGGCAAATGCCCTATTTAATGATTCTTCCACAGTTTCTGAAATATCATCAGTGACAATACTTTGCATTGTTTCAACTTGATTATCATCTTGATCTGAATTATATATACTGCCTGATGATGAACTTTGAGAAGTATAAATTATTGTAGTTTCATCTACTCCTAAATTATCCATGTAATGATTAAGTGTATCTAAAAGTTCCCCTGCATTAGCATATCTTTGCCTTGGATCCATAGATAAACATTTTACCACCATGTCATCTATCTCCTGTGTTACTTCTGAATTATAATTACTTGGTAATTCCAATTCATTTTCCCATGGTTTTCCAGCAAACAAATCATACATATCATAATTATCAAGTTCAAATGGGAAACGATTAGTTAATAACTGATAAAAGATAACACCTACAGCATAAATATCACTCATAGTTGAGAATTTCTTTTTATAACATTCAGGAGCCATATATAATGGAGTACCTGCAACGGATACATTAGCCATAGTAGTAGCAGTTTCTTTAGCCAGACCAAAATCTGTTATTTTAATTAATGGTTTACCATCATCAAATTCCACCATAAGATTTTGAGGTTTTAAATCCCTGTGAATAATCTTATTGGGATCATTTGAATGTAAAACATTTAATCCTATACATATTTGTTTCATTATGTCTATTACTTCAATTATAGGCATTAATCTGTTATGATTACGAAAAGACTTCCAATATTTCCATAAATCGCCTCCGGCAACATATTCCATGATAAAATATGCATATTTTTCTTCACGATTTCCTTTTTTTCCACCAAAATTGAAGAATCCCTGTTTATCTTGTCCAAATATTGAAATAATACCTGCATCATGTATACTTATAACATTCTGATGTCTTATTAAAGTAGCAAGTCTTGCTTCTTCAAATATTCCCTCAACTTTAGTATTAGGCTGTAATGGTTCCTTATTTATTTTCATGGCACGACGATCAGATAAATATTTATGTCTTGTTAAATATACATCAGCAAAACCACCAGCTCCTAAGAAGTCTTCAACAATGTATTGACCTCTAAAATATTCTTCAACCATCTGTTTAATTTTACTTTGATTCATAAGATACACCCATTATATAACTTTAAATTTTAACTCCTGATTACTCATTAATATTAATATGGTATCTCCAGATTCCACATCTGCCTCTATAATCATGTCAGATATTGGGTATTCCAGTTCCTTTTCAATAGTTCTTTTAAGGTATCTTGCACCAAAATTCTCATTATAGCCTTTATTACTAAGATATTCATATGCAGATTCATCAACATCAAGTTCTATAGATTTTTCTGAATATATACGACTAGATAATTCTTTAACATATAATTTAACTAAATCTTTTTGAGCTGATTTAGTTAATGAATTAAATAGTATTACATCATCAATTCTATTAACTAATTCAGGTCTCATAACTTGAGCTAAATTATCCAGTATTTCAAGAGTGTTCATTTGTTCATTGTGACTATGATAACCATAGGCTACATCATATTCCTGATTTTCAAGTTGAATATTTGAAGTCATGACAAAAATACAATTTTTAGCATTTACAGTCTTTCCTTTTCCATCAGTTAAGCGTCCTTCATCAAAAGCCTGTAAAAATATGTCAAAAATCTTAGGATGAGCTTTTTCTATTTCATCTAATAGAATCATTGAATATGGATTGTTTTTAATAGCATTAGTTAAAAATCCACCCTCTTCATTTCCTTTATAACCCGGAGGTGACCCTATTAATTTTGAAATAGAATGTTCTTCTTTATATTCAGACATGTCAACTCGTATTAATGATTTTTCACTACCAAATAAATAAGATGCTAATACTTTAGAGAAATATGTTTTACCTACACCAGTCGGACCTAAAAATAGAAATATTGCCAATGGTTTTTCTGGATTACTAATACCCACATATGACTTTTTAATTCTTTTGGTGACTTTATCAACAGCTTGATCTTGTCCTATTATCTTTGACTTTAGGTAAGATTCAAGATTTTGAGCTTTTTCTAAATTAGATGATTCATCCATAATAGGTATTCCTGTCCATTCTGATATTATTGTTTTAACATCCTCCTGACTGACAACCGTTTCAATATTTAAGGAATTGGTAATATCTAATTTTGGTATAAGTTTACGGGAACAGGCTTCATCAATAACATCTAATGCTTTATCTGGAAGATTTCTATCTGGAATATATCTTACAGTTAAATTCACAGCAGATTCTATTGCTTCATCAGAAATTTTTACATTATGATATTCTTCATAATTTTCCTTTAAACCCTTGAGAATTATTAATGTATCCTCTGGTGATGGTTCTCCTAAAACAACTGGTTGAAATCTTCTTTCAAATGCAGGATCTGTTTCAAAATATTTTGTATATTCACTTAAAGTAGTTGCTCCTATTACTACTAAATCACCATTGGTTAATGCTGGCTTTATAATATTTGAAGCATCTAAACTTCCACCAGAAGAACCTGCACCCAATATTGTATGAATTTCATCCATAAATACAATAATATCAGGATTTTCCTTAGTTTCTTTTACAAGTTTGGTGATTTTTTCTTCAAAGTCTCCACGATACTTTGTACCTGCTATTAATGATGCAATATTTATTTCAATAATTTCCTTATCCTTTAATAGATTTTTCATACTTCCATCAGCGATTTTAATAGCTAAACCTTTGACTAGTGCTGTTTTTCCTACCCCCGGTTCACCTATAATTAATGGATTATTCTTTTTTTGTTTGCTTAAAGTTCTAACAACTTGCAATAATTCATCATCTCTGCCAATTACTGGAGTTAATTTACCTTCTCTAGCTAATTGTGTTAAATTTACACCATGTTTAACTAATATACTATTTTTAGATAATTTAGAATGATTATTGTCTTGTTTTAGTTTTAAACTGTCTTTCATATCATCCAAATTCATATTATTATCTTCAAAAAAAGTTTTTATAATATCTGATGGATTATTTATAATAGCTTTGAGCAAATGAATACAAGTAATAGTATCACAATTACTATCTTCAGCAATATTATCAGCTATATTAAAAATATCTTTACAAGATTCTGATCTTGGAATCATATTTTTATCAGATTTGTATTCTCCTTTACCTTTTAAACTACGTATACCTCTACGTATACTAGTTGGTTCTAAGTTAAATTGGGAAAAGAAGTCATTTATTTCATCATTTTCTGAATTTATAGTATCTGCATATTCTTCATCAAAATTGACTTTATTTTCATTGATTAAATATACAATTTTTTCAATACTACAAATTCCCATTAATAATTCATCTTCTGAAAAAAATTCCTGATTAAGATTTTTAGCTTCAGCTGAACCTAATTCCCATGCTAAATAAGAACTTTTAGATAATTTAGCCATCCAATACCTTCTACATAATTTAATAATTTATGTTTAAAGTTTTATTGATATTGCTTTATAACATGAATAAAGTAATTCATTTATAGAAGATATATACAATTAAATTAAAAATAAGTTTATAAGAAAGATTTAAACTAATCATTTTATAAAATTAAGAGAAATTATTTGGAATATTAATAATCTGAGTTAAATTATATTTAAATAAGTCTTTTAATTAAACAAAAGTAGGAGGTTTAATATGAATAGTACACAAATAAATATAGCCCGCTGTGCTGGTCGAATAGTAGCAGCTGTTGTATTGAGTATTATTGCTGCATTGATTCTGGGAGCTATATCACATTTCATATTTGGTGATTGGAATATCGCAATAATCTTTGTATTTATTCTAGTAGCTGCTTCATCAAGTGGACCTAGTATAACTGATATTGAATCAAAAAGTCTATTAATTATTACTGGTATTATCGGTTCAATAATTGTATATTATCTAATAAGAATAATTTTACCTATGGTATTTGGTCCAGCATATGTTTTCCCATTCTCATTATTTGGATTAGGAGAATATATAACAGGTTTAATTATTACAATAATTATTGGAATATTAACTTCATTACTCGTATGGTCTTATAATTAGTCTGTAATGAGTTTAAATTATTTTATTTTTTTTTAGAAACTTTTAATAGGAACAGAAAATAATTGCAGAGCCTCCTCCCCTTGATAACTTAAGGAAAGTATTATTTTTTAATTTAGTTACAATTCCATTCTTAATTTTTCTATTTGAAATATATGTTCCATTAGAACTATTTTCATCTAGAATACACCAGTTATTATTTTCATAAAATATTTTTAAATGAGGTTTATCCACTTTGGAAACACTATAATATTCACTGTTTAAAATAATATTTGTTTGAGAATTATCAATTTTTTTACTTGATTTCCGACCAATATGAACTATATCCTCTTTATTAAGTTTGAAAGTTTTTCCTTTATCTGAACCATTAAAAATAGTTAAAATACAATGTTTACCATCAAAATCTTTTTGATTTTCTTTGAATAAATCAAAAAAACCTATTAATTCATCTGATAAAAAGGTTATCTCTAAAAAAAAGTCTTCAAAAGCATCTACCTTTAATGCATAAACATTAACCTGTCTTGGTCCTACTTTATTAGGTATTTCTTTTTTAATTTGAATTATTTCTATTAATCCTGCATCACAAAGTTGTTTCATGTGTTGACCTAACATTTGAGGACTGATTACAATATCATATTTATTTTTAAGAATAATATTTATTTCACGTGAATATGGATAATCATTTAAAGAATCAGCATTTTTCTGATAATCTCTTAATATTTCTAATATACTAAACCTGACATTATTATCTACTGCTGCCAATTTGTGAAATATTTTATTTAATTCTAAACTTCCTACAAATTCTGTTTCTTCTGTATATGTCATTTAAATCACTTTAAACGATTTTATCCCCATATAATTTTTTGAGTTTTTTTAAGATGTTTTATTATTCATTTACCCTATTATCCACTAAATAAAAATGATTTAAAAATTTTAAATTTATAATTAAATGTATCATGTTAAATGTATTTAAGTAGAATAAAGATAATACTTTATACTAAAATAAGTATTAGTTAATATTGAATTAATCATTTTCCCCCCCCCCTTTTATTTTAAAAATCATGATATATGAGAATAATTAAAAATAATTGATTTATTAGAGATTTTAGTTTATTATTTCTAGATTAATAAAAAAGTAGTGTTTTAAATTTGAAAAATAAATTTTAATTAATAAATGTTTTATAAAATTGTTGATATGTCAACTTTATATACTAGCATATATAAACATATATAATAGTTGATAAGTCAACATTTTATTTTTATTATAAATTATTTTATCAAATATTAAAGAGGTGAATTTTTTGGATAGATGTATGTTAAAAAATGATGAATGGCTCAATAATAAACACATAGGCCCATTAATATCCATTATCAAACGTTCACAGACAATTTATTTAAATCATAATCTTCAAGATTATAATTTAGGAAACGGACAAGCATTCATACTCAGAAAATTATATTCTTGTAGCCAAGATAATAAGATAAATCAGGATTTTTTTGTGAAACATTTCCAAATTGACAAAGCATCTATTGCAAGAAGTATTAAAAAATTAGAAGAAAGAAACTATATAGAACGAAAAATTGATCCAAACAATAGACGCCAATATTTAATTTCACTAACTGATGAAGGAAAAAATATTGCTGAAGAAATTAAAAGATATGAAGAAGAATGGGAAAATTACATATACGAAAAATACCCTAATGAAAAAGAAGTACTTTTAAATAATCTAAAAGAAATGGCAATATTATCCTTAGAACTAATTGAAAAACAGGAGGAGAAAAATGAGTGAAGTTGTTCCAAAAAATAAATCACAAAAAAATATAGACTTAATTAGAGGAGATCCAAAAGTAGCTATTAGAAAACTATCTGTTCCAACAATGATGTCCATGATATTAATCATGCTTTATAACTTAGCAGATAGTTTATGGGTGGCTGGACTCGGTGCTGATTCACTTGCAGCATTAGGATTCATCACACCATTATTTATGATATTAATCGGTGTAGGTAACGGTATAGGAGCAGGTGCCACATCATTAATTGCACGTGCTATAGGAGCTAAAAATAAAAAATTAGCAGATAATGCTGCAGCACATAGTGTAGTATTTGCAGTAATAATATCATTAATAATACCTATAATACTTATCCCATTTTTAAAGGATATCCTATTAACCATGGGTGCTGGAAATACTTACCAGTATGGTTTAGCTTATGGTAATATAGTATTCCTTGCAATGATAGTATTCATATTATCCGGTGTACTATCCGCATTACTAAGAGCAGAAGGTGATGTAAACAGGTCAATGTATGCCATAGCAATAACTGCCATATTAAATATAGTAATAGACCCATTATTTATTTACACATTAGGGTGGGGTATAGCTGGAGCAGCATTAGCTACCGTATTATCTTCATTAATATCTGTAATAGTAATGGCATATTGGATATGGGGTAAAAATGATACATACCTCAAAATCACAAAAAGTAATTTCGAATATAAAAACTCAATTCTTAAAGACATATCATTAGTAGCTATACCTAACATGACAGAAACAGTGGTATTTTCCATAATGATAATGTGTATAAATGCAATGCTAACAATGGTTGGAGGAACAACAGAAGTAGCAGCATTTAGTGCAGCATCAAGAATAAATCAATTCGCTATGATTCCATTAATAGGAATTGGAACAGCAATGCTAACAGTAGCTGGAGCAGCATTTGGTTCTAAAGATTATGATAAACTAAGTGAAGCACACAGTTATTCAATTGTATTTAGTTACATAATATCAATAATACTATGTATAATAATGTTCTTTGGATCAGACTATATCTCAATGATATTTACATACACAGACCAAAGTGCAGCATTATCACCACTGATTTCAAACATACTTAGAATACTATGTTTCTTCCTATTAGCAATACCAGCAGGTATGATGTCTGCAATGACATTCCAAGGAGTAGGAAAAGGAATGACATCTCTTGCAATAACAATATTCAGAGCATTACTTATAGAAATAGCATTAGCTTATATATTAGGTATTGTACTAGGATTAGGAGTAAATGGTATATATTCAGGTATGGTATTAGCAGCAGTTGTAGGTACTATTGTATCCTATGGATGGTGTAAGTTATACTTAAACCGATTAAAACGAAATTATTATTCTTAACCTCCCCTATTTTTTTTATATAAAATTAATTATTTTTTAATTTGTTCTTACTTAAATTAAATACTCTTTTTTCAAAATTACAATAGATTTATATTTGATTAGATATAAATAGCTACATCTAAAGAGGAGGTTAAAATAATGGAACAATATAATAAAAAAGAATTAAATATTGAAGTAAAGAATTTACCATTCCAAGATTTTCTTACATCACGCTATTCAATGACTGTACGAGTTAATGCTCAAAAAACCTATGAATATTCAAAAAAAAATAATATGCCCTTCTTCAACATGGCTGTTGCATGTATATTAGAGGCCATAAATGAAATTTCAGAATTTAAAAGAAGAATTATAGATAATAAAGTTTATGAATATGATAAGATAAATGCTATTAGTCCCATCATGCAAGAAGATCATACTATTAGGGAGATTGAAATTTTACCCTTATCTGAACATGATTCATTGGAAAGATTTAATGAATACATTGAAGAAAAAAAGAAAAACATAGAAAGTAATGAATTTCTTGTAGAACCTTCTTTAAGAGATCAAATGCCTATATGTAATTTATCATGTATTCCATGGATTAATTTTGATTCTATGACAAATATTATTGCTTCTCCAAATCAGTTAATGCCTGTGATTACATGGGGTAAATTAGTGGATGGTAAAATTCCTGTATCTTTAACTGCCAGTCATATGTTCGTTTTCAGTTATCATTTCAAGTTATTCTATGAAAAATTGGAACAATATCTAGAAAAACCTGAATTATTGATTAAAGGATAATTATGAAATGTTTTATTTATTATAAAAAATATATGTAATTAATAAAGGTGAATAAATGTTAAAAATAATAGGTATTGTGGGTAGTCCAAGAAATGATGGAAATACTGAATTTATGGTTAAAACAGCCTTGGATGAAATAAATAAACATGGAATTGAAACAGAATTAATTACATTACATGATAAAAATATTTCTTATTGTGTTGGTTGCGATAAATGTAAAAGTACAAATCAATGTATAATTAATGATGATATGCAGGAATTAACCAGAAAAGTTCAAAATGCCGATGGAATTATAATGAGTAGTCCAGTATACTTTGGGGATATGACAGGACTGGCAAAAACATTTATTGACAGATTAAGACCATTACGTAATATTCATGCATTCAAATATAAAGTATGTGGTGCCATCAGTACGGGTGGTTTTAGAAATGGTGGTCAGGAAACTACTATTAGTTCTATTCATGATTTCTTCCTTATTCAGGGAGGAATTATTGTAGGTGATGATAGACCAACTGCCCATTATGGTGGAACTGGAGTAGGCAATACTAGTGATGATGAAACTGCAATTACAACAAGTATCAATTTAGCACATAGAATGATTGATGTAACCAAAAAGATAAATAACGTCCTGGATTGAACAATATGACAAAGAAAAGTTTTCTAGCTAGAACATCAACCAAAATATATTTAAAAACTTATTTAGGTGTTTTAACATTAATGTTTTTAATTCCCATAAGTTACATGTTCCTTATTGAAAAAAGTGCTATAATGTTCGGTGCTAACATTTTATTCTTTGAAATGAATTTATTTCTAAGTTTAGTACTTATGATATACACTTATTTTACCCGATATGAAAATAAAAACTGGAAATTATATATTATTTACTTTATAATGAGTTTAATATATTTAATTTCTAGTATGCTAATAATGGGTAGTAATATCTACCTATAAATTAAAACGAATGATTGAAAAAAATAAAAAAGAAAATTAAAATAATTTATCATATACTTCAAATAATAGTAAACCTCTTTCTTCATCATCCACTTCTATGGAATCTATATTAGAAAAACCATTATTTAAATAGAGTTTTTCTATACCTATATTATTTTTATTAATGCATAATCGAACAGTTTTAATGTTCTCTTCAATACATTTATTAAATGCGTAGTCTAACATTTTATTAGCTATACCCTGCTTTTTATAGTTTTGGTTTACTGCAACAAGATGAATATAATATGATTCATCCTTTGAAGCATTTACTCTCCAGTTAATTGTTTTATATTGTTGTATAGGTATCTTATCAATAATAATTGATGAAACTATTTGTGAATCAATTAAACCTATATATAAGTTTCCTGATTCAATTGAATTTATTAAATATTCTTTTTTTGGATAAACACCATATTCCCAGTTAGGATTATTTTTATTATTTTTTATTTGATTAATAACCTCTTTATAATGTTTAATTATTATATCAACATCATTACTATTTGATTTCCTTATTTCAAACATGGCATCACCTCGTGAACCGTGAAAATAATATATATATAAAGGATTTTAATTAAATTATTTTAAACTATAATTTTTGTATTTTGACTTTGAATAGTAATTAATATGGAATATTTATTTTCTTTTGAGTGTTAATTCGAATAAAGACCTGATTATTTAAACATTTCATATTATACCATGAAAGATTAAACATTATAGTAATCAAAAGAAAAATATTTTGGTATGATTAAACAATGTTTTATTTTTAATAATATATAATGATATATACTAATTAATATTTAACATTGATTAATCTATCACTTAAAATAAATAGGATTAAAATTATATTTTCAAAAAGCAATTTTAATAAAAAATAGGATTTTAGATATTATTTTGATTAAAGATTTTTTTAATGGATTCGTTATCTGCCATTCCATTGACAATTATTGAACCATCCTTATTTAGTCTTATTTCTATTTTATTTTTTTCATTTTTCAGATTATTTTTCAAATTCTTGTATTTATTTGATAAAAAATGATATTGTTGATTTGTAGAACCTACCCATAATTTATGAATAGTCCTTTTTTCATATATGAATGGTTCTGTAATCAAAATATCTGTAATAGACAATAAATTATTCCAATTAGCACAATTAACTTTTTTTATTATATCATATGAATAACCAGTGAATATTACAATAGATAATCCTTCTTTAATCAATAATAATGATAATTCATACAAAGCTTTTGATTGTAATAATGGTTCTCCACCTGAATAAGTTACTCCCTCTATAGTTTTATTTTTTAGTATTTCCTCTGCCAATTCTTCAACAGTATATTGATTAGCTGTTGACAAGTCCCATGTTTGTGGTGAATTACAATTATAACAATGCTTCAAACATCCCTGTACGAAAATACAAGTTCTTTTTCCAGGTCCTTCAACCATTGTATTATTTATAATTTTATATACGTTTAAAGTATTCATAATAATCCTTTAATAAAAAATTTAGAAGTCTAAAGCTCTGCCACCACGTGAATCATAAATATCTGATGGTGAAGGTTTATCTCCTGAAGAATCATCATCAGATGGTTCATCCTGAGATATGTCAATAGATGTATTGGTTTTATAATTTTTCATATCATCTTGTGTTGTTGCTGCTACTGCCCTAATATCTGCCCATTTTCTGATAGAAGTTATTTGTTCAGCTTGTGTGACACTTAAAGGAATTGTATTTTTAATAGCATTTTCAAAATCTGACATTTTAATACTTCTTTCTTCTGCATATGCATCAAATAATCCCATTATTACTAACTGTTCTATTTCTGCTCCACCAAAACCTTCTGTTAAACTGGATAAATGATTTAAAGTTTCTTCATTTATTTCAAAATCACCTATGACATCAGGATGTTTGAGTCTGGATTTTAAATGTACTTCAAATATTTGTTTTCTTTCATTGAATGTTGGTAAGTCTATGAAAAATATTTCATCAAATCTTCCTTTACGCATCATTTCTGAGGGTAAACCGGAAATATTGTTTGCTGTAGCTACTACAAATACTGGCTTGGTTTTTTCTTGCATCCAACTAAGAAATGTACCAAATATACGACTACTTGTTCCACTATCTCCACCATTTCCTAGACCCGAGAATCCTTTTTCTATTTCATCAATCCATAATATACATGGTGAAATAGCTTCTGCTGTTTTAATAGCTTCCCTCATATTTGCTTCACTATTACCTACATACATATTAAATACTTTGGATACATCAAATCTTAACAAAGGTAAATGCCACATTGAACTAATAGCTTTTGCTATTAAACTTTTTCCACACCCTGGAACACCGGTTAATAGAACACCCTTTGGTGATGGTAAACCATACTTTTTAGCAGAATCTAGCCATGATTTATCTCTTATTTTTAACCATTTTTTCAGATTTTCGAGTCCACCTACATCATCAATATTAACTGTTGAATCGATATATTCTAATAAATCATTTTTCTTGATTACCTGGCTTTTTTCTTTTAAAACCAGGTCAACATCCCCACCATTTAAACAACCATCATTTACCATGGCTCTGGCATATGCATTTTCAGCTTCTTGTAATGTTAAACCTACTGCTGCTTTAACTAATGATTCTTTTTCCTTTTCATTTAAATTTACTTTTAAATTAGTTCCAGCATTAGATTCAATCATATTATTTAAAACTTCTTCAATTTCATCAGCTGTAGGAAGATCAAAATCCATTATTGTTACATCTTTCTTTAAATCATCAGGAATCTCATTATTAGATGATATGAATATTACATTTTTAGGTTCTATGCTCTGTTTTAAATTAGGCATCAAATCTTTGAAAGAACGGATGATATTATAATCTACACCACCATTACATTTTTCACAAAATGTATGAAAATCTAGTAAAATAAACAGTCCTGGTTGATTATAATCCCTGATAAAATTTATAGCAGATATTTTTTCATAAGTATTTTCTTCAATCATACCATCCTGATTTCTAAAACCTTCTGAAGATTTCCATATGTGAACATTTCTAACTGTATGTATTAATTCGGGTGTTGTTACTATACGGTTTATTTCATTGATAATACGATCTTCTTCATATGTGGTAATGTGTATATATGGAAATCTGGCCCTTAACAAGTCACACAATTCTTTATCAAATTCAGTCATTTTAATCATTCTCTAAGTTATTTATTTTAGAATTAAAAGTTGATGTTTGTTCAATAGTATTATTTCAAGTACTGATACGGGTACATTAATAATTTAATTGTTTTTCTCTATTATTATTGATATTTTCTTCTTCATCTTCATAATATTCTTTCGTATGTTCTAAATTAACCGTTTTAGAATTAGTAAGTTCTTCGATTATTTTAACATAATCATCACATTTTTTTCCTTTAATACCTTTTGTCTCGGCTTCAACAGTTCCATCCTTTTTAATCTTAATTATTAATTTAGACATGAAATCACCCATATTACTTTTCTAAATCTTTGTATTGAAATTATATATTAATTGTTAAAACTATAGAATCTTTATCATCAACAATTTCTGATTCCAATGAATAATTTTGTTCCTTAATTTTCTTTAATACATTTTCATAAGTTATTTCCTGAACTTGTGTAGCATATTCATCTTTAAGATTATCCAAGAATTTTCTTGTTTCTTCCTTATTATAATTGCCTAAAAAGATAATA
The DNA here is from genome assembly GCA_015062815.1 of Methanosphaera stadtmanae. Classification (GTDB taxonomy): domain Archaea; phylum Methanobacteriota; class Methanobacteria; order Methanobacteriales; family Methanobacteriaceae; genus Methanosphaera; species Methanosphaera stadtmanae_B. Next base: position 32,029 of record SUTP01000006.1, read on the forward strand.
TCATATGTACCATCTTTTGTTTTTGAAAGCATTATCTCTCCTTTGTTAATAAAGTTATCTCTTTGTTCTTCTGTATTATATCCCAAATAACTAGTTTTCATAATATTTTCAATAATTTCCTTATTTTTCATATTTGTTGAAATCATTTGTTTTTTAATAGCTACTTCTTTTTTAGGTTTGATAACATTATTGCTATAAATAGTTTTTTTATCCTCTAAAACAATTTCTTCATAAAGATTCATTTGATTTAATCTATAAAAATATTCTTTTGTCAGATTATTTAAAAATATTACAGAATCATTTATATCATAACCACCTAGCAATGCAATTTGTATTTGACCATTATCTAATGTATTAAAACACATCATGCCAGAATCCCTAAAATTTGTTAATGATCTTTTATTTTTAAAACCTAATAAATTATTTTCTAAGATATCTTCCATTAAATCAAAGTCAGTCATTTTAGTTGTAATTTTAAAATCAACATTTGAAGAATCTGACTTTAAATCTTTTATATCACTTGCTTTATCTATTTGATCTAAAGGTAAAGGAATTGTTTCCAAATGTATACTCATGTTTTCAACCCATTATAAATCCACTTTTCTTCCCCGTGTAACAGGTATTGATTTTTCATCTATAAATGTTTCATCTTTAATCTGTTTAATTTGATAATCCTTAAGATTTAGCATCACACGTAAATCATCATATGATTTAATATATTTACCATTATTTCTAAATTGAATTATTTTCTTTGACTGTATTAAATTTAATCCATTTAAATTAGATAATTCTTCTTGTGTAGCTATATTTATATCTATTTTATCTTTTTTAATTTCTATATTTTCTACTGGTTTAACGACTGGTTCTTCATCTTGTTCTATCTTATTATCATGATCAAATTCAATTCTATTAGATTCATATTCTATTTTAGGTTTATATTCTACTTTAGGTTCAACTTCTATCCTATTATTAGGTTCAGGTTCATTTTGAGGAATATTATAATTATTTTGATTATATGTATCCTGTGAATTAGCTGATTCTTCTTCAACAGATAATCTTGAAGCCCTTCTATTTAATATAAACACCATTATACCTGAAAGTAATAAATATAATCTTCTTAAATGATTATTACCCGCAATAAAAGTTAATAGGAAAAATAATAGAATTATTAAAGCACAACAATTTTGCCAGTCACTCCAATCGTCTCTGTAAAGATAACCAAAAATTGCTATGGAAAAAATTAAAAATATGATAAATCCTATAATTTCCAAAATCATTAAATCAAACCCCTCTAATATAATAAAGAGTTTATAACACATTAATAATAAATTTTTATAATTATTTAATTAGCCCCTTTGATAAGATCACATTTGACTGAGCTTTTGTAGGGCTGTTTTTGTCTTAGTGGTTTGGTTTACTGCAATTGTTATTAATAATACTCTTAGATAGATGTCTTTTGTGAATGAATTGACTGTGTATTTGTGTATTTTATGCATATTGAATGCTTGTTTGCATACTTTAAAGAAATCTTCAATATAACCACGTATTGGTTTATACTGTTTCCAATTTTTAATTAAATTGATTAGTTGATTAGTAGCTTTCTTTAATAACTTTTTTATTTTATTATTTCTTTTATTTTTCTTAAATAGTTCTAGTGGATAGTGCAAATAGGTCATGAGTTTGTCTTTTTTGAAGGTTGTTTTTGGGAAGATTAATGGTATGATTTTATAGTCCAATATACCTTTTTGATAGTTTTCATAGCTATAATATCCTTTGTCAAAGAGTAATATGTCTAATGGTTGTATTATTCTTGATTTTTTTAGTTGTTCCATGATTTCTGTGAATAATTTTGTATCGTGAGGTGCTCCTTGGTGGATTAATATCATTACTGGAGTTAATGATTCTTTTTCTAATACCATGGTAACTTTATAACCGATATAATGTCCTTTGGAGGATGAATAGGACCATTTTAAATCTAATTTTTCTAGATATTTCTTGCTATATGTTGATCTTAAGAAATTCATATCAACATCTACAGGAGTTGCATCAACCAAGAAAGTTAATTTTTTATTGTGTTTACGTGTAAAATTAGTTCTTAATAATCTGTTTACTAAATTAACAATGGTTATTATGTTAATTTTAGATAAACGAGTAATTATGGAGTTTAAGCTTGGAACTTTAAAAATGTTACAAAATTTTCTTAATTGTGAGTTGTTTTTTAATTCATCCAAGATAAATGATAATTCATAATTGTATGTGAAGCTTAAAAAATAGATTTTTAAATCATTTATAAATGTTTCAATTGGTTTTATACCATATGAAGCAATAATTTGTCTACTTTTTTTAGAATCGATAAAATTAAATATTTCTTTAAACATATTATAATTAGAGTCTTGTTTACTAAAATACAAATGATGTTTCATGTAATCGCCAATATAATATATGTAACTCATTGTATATAAATATTAGTATACAATGACTCTTTTTTACTTATATGAGGGATAATACGGATGTATTATTAAAATTTAAAACTATTTTTATAAAAAAATTTAGAAAATAAGGAAGCATTGCTCTCAAAAATTTACATTTTTGTCAAGGGGGCTAAATTATTTAATATAAACTTCATAATCAAAAGAAATATTGATTGAGTTTGAAGTTAGATAACGTGACTAGTATATGTATGTAAATATTTTATGAAAAAAAAACAATGAAAAAAAATTATTAATTAAATAAACAATTAATATAACGTTATATGATTAAATAAACATTAAAATAATTAGATTAATTATAATTTATCTTATATAATTCTTTTAAGTTTAATAAACTATCAGTTCAATCCTATTTTTTAAAATATTTTTCCTATTTTTATAGTTAAATATAATATCTTAAGATAACAAATAAATAGATTGTATAAAAATTAATAGGTTATTAAAAAATAATCTAATTGATTTTTTTAAAGCGATATAATTTTTAATTATATAAAAGGTAAGGTGTAAAGATGAAAGCAGATTCTGTAAAGATAGCTGATGGCGTATACTGGGTAGGTGCTCTTGATTGGGATGCTCGTGACTTCCATGGTTTCGCTGTACCAGGTATGACATATAATGCATACTTAGTATTTGGTGATGAAAAAATTGCACTCATTGATAATGTATATGATGGCTTTTTCCCAGAAATGTGGGCGAGAATAGAAGACGCATTTGCAAAAGAAGAAAAAGAAATCAAAATCGATGTATTAGTACAAAACCATATAGAAAACGACCACATAGGTTCTATACCAGAATTTTTAGAAAAATGTCCTGATGTAGAATTTTATTGTACTCAAGCAGCAAGTGTAGGTCTAAAAAGACAATTTCACTGCTTAGCTAATCAGGAAATGATAGTAATTTCTACTGGTGATACTTTAGATTTAGGTGGTAAAACATTTACATTTGTAAACGCCCCTATGTTACACTGGCCTGATAGTAACTTCACATTATACAACGAAGAAGGTATCCTCTTCTCTAACGATGCATTCGGACAACATATTTGTGAAAGTAAAAGATTTGATGTTGATATAGACCCTGGTTACTTAGAATTACATTCTAAAAGATTCTATGCTAACTTAGTACAATTATCAGCAACAATGGTACTTGGCAAAGTTGCAGAAATGACTGAAGCAGGTTACTTAGATAATCTTACAATGATAGCACCATGTCATGGTCAAATTTGGAAAGAACCTGGTAAAATTGTGGAATTATATGCTAAATGGGCTAAAGGAGAATCTGATGAAAAAATAACACTAATTTATGAAACTATGCATCATTCAACTCAAAAAATGGCTCACCAAATTGTTGAAGGAATCATGTCAGAGGGTGTGGAAGCTAAAATGCATTTCATAAGATATGATCCTGAATCAGATATACTTGCAGATATATTAGACAGTAAAGCTATTGTTCTAGGTGTACCAACCATGATGAACAATCCATATCCAAAAATTGGAAATTTATTAGCATATTTAAACTGTGTAAATCATGCAAATACAGGTGTAAGTAAAAAAGCTGTAGTATTCTCATCTAAAGGATGGGCTGGTGGAGCAATTCCAAAACTAACAGCAAGCTTAACTGAATCTGGATTTGATGTATTAGAAGATGAATCTATAGAAGAAATATATGTACCTGATGATAACGATTTAGATAAATGTTATGAATTAGGTAAAAAATTGGCTCAGATGGTTAAAGAGTAGTTGCCTTTATCCTGTAAAAACTATAAACTATTATCAATACTTATTATAATCAGACGAAGAATATCCTTCTTTATCTCATTTAACCTCCATTTTTAATTAAATATTACTTATTTTAGATTATATTAAATTGTAAATAATTAATTATATTAAAAGAGAAAATCATTATTACAAAATAATTTCTTTTTAGAATTAGATGATTTATCCTGAAAAAAAGATAAAAATAATTAAAATTAAAAATAGAATAAAATGGTTATGGATTACATGATTTACATGGTTCATAACCACTGTTTATTGCCTCTTGTCTTGAATTGAATGTAATCTTGTTATTTTCAGATATTTTTTGACCCCATTTACATGAGGGCTTATGGAATTTTTTAGAATTGGAACTAGCTACATAAATCCCTGAGCTATCCGAATTTACATCATTTGATATAGTTGATGTTGATTGAGTATTATGAGATGGCGTATTTTCATTAGTCCATGAATATGGATAGAACTCACTTGGAGGCATATACATTACTTCTGCAAGTCCTTCTTTTAATAGCATTTCATTTAGATTTTTACCATTTACAATAACCACTGCTAAATATCGTCCATATTTATCTTGATTTTTTGAGTCATCAATATCTAATCCAACTTCTTTATTTAGGCATAACTTTTCAGTAAAATACTTAGATACGTCTGCGCCTGTTACTCCTTTTTCTGGTGTATTTACTCCTACAAAACGTACTTTTCCAACACCATCAACATAGATTGTGTCACCATCAACTACTTTAGTACATATACCACTTCTTTCAACGTGACAGTTAGTATTGTTATATGCATTTAGTATACTGTTTGAATCTATTCCACTATATTGGGAATATGAAATATCATGTGAAAATCCAGTTCCTGTATATGCATTTATAGTTGATAATGTACAAAGAAGTATGATAAACATAAGAAGTATGGAAATATATCTTTTTCCAATTTTCATTTTATTCCCCTCTTTGATTATAGTTTCTTTTTAATCATATTTAAGATTATAGATTAGTTTATAATATTATTAGAGCTTTTTACTAATATTTCAGTAAATAAGAATTATATAACAAAAAAATTCTTCATATAGTTACTTTAAAATAGTATACTTAAAAATATTCTACAGAAAAAAAATAAAATTCATAAAGAAGGGGGTTAAGAGTTTAATCTGACATTTATAATGCTAATTCAATGTCAGAAGCTTTGATTGTTTTTCTTCCAGCGTGTTTTGCAAGTTTTACAGCACGTTCAGAGATATCTGTTCCGATATTTTCGAGTTGTTTTGTTAATTCTTCAACTGCGTCATCGCTTACTCTTGAAGCGCCTGCATTTTTTAAAATTCTTGCTACTGGAGCTTTTGGTAATTCTGTCATAATTTTTTTCCTCCTTGTATACATATAGTTTTATATGTGCTAGTATTTAAATGTATGAGTTTATTTTTTATTATTGTAATTTATTTATCAATAATTTTTGATAAAAGAATGTAGGACTAAACTGTTTTTTGGTACCATAACTATTAATTTATATTAATAAATTTTATAATTATACTAACTTGTATATCAAAATTCATGTAGTATTATACTAAGAATTAACAGATTTTTTTTTAATAACAATTAAAAATAAATTAATATAATATAAAAATGTTTAACTTTTAGTAATTTTTATTATAATTTTTATATTATTAATACAATATAATTTACAATATAAAAAATTTTAATATATTTTAAAAATTTTTTTGTAGTGAGTAATCAATACATATAAATATCATATCTTAATATAAATATAATATGACTAACAAGAAGGGTATTACTAATAAAACTTGTTAGTTGATTATTTGAGAGATAATTAATTAAAGATTAATTGAATTTGTTTATTTATTAAAGATATGCTGAATAAGATTAGAAATAATTATCAAATTAATTTTTTTATTATTTAAATTCTTTAAAATCCTATTAATATGCAGTTAATTATAATTGTGACTAAATCAATTATCCAAAAAAAATAATAACAAATTCTAATCTTTAATTCTAAAAGAAATCATATCCATGAAGTAAACTATTCAAAGACTATTTTTAAAAGAAAAAATATCTTAAAGTAATAATAATCCCCCATTTGTTAAACTAGTTTTACAAAATATTTATATTTAAAAGAGAGATATAATAACAGAGATATTATGTCAACATATGATAAAATCATGGAAACTACATATAAGTTATGTACAGAAAAAGGATTTAATAATGTATCTTTATCAGATATATGCAAAAAATCCGGAATAGGCTCAGGAACATTATATTATTACTTTAAAAGTAAAGATGAACTAATGGAATCAGTATTAATAAAGTTTATCTTAGAAAAATTTTATTTAAATTATCAAAAAACACAACATAAAACTAAAAACACAAGAGATCAATTAGAAACCCTATATAAAGAATTACTTGGATTAAACAAAAATTATAAACCCCATGTTTACGACAGGGTAACTAATCAAGAAACATATAAACAAGTATTAAGTTTATTAAGTGAAGGAATACAAAATAATCATGCCATGAAAGAAGAATATATTAAATATAACAATATGTATACTGAAATGATAAAAAAAATACTGCTCGAAGGAATTGAAAAAAGAGAAGTAAGATCTGATTTAAACTTGGATGATAGTTTAATAATTATTAAAACCAGTATTCATGGATTATATTTTATGATAATGTCTAATGAAGATTATAATCTAGAAAAATTAGTTAAAACAAATTTTGAATATGTGTGGAATTCATTAAAACCATGAACTTCTTTTTCATGACAAAGAGTGTTGGCATAAATTCAATTTTTTTGTCATTGAGTAATACTTTTTGATTTTTTTAGTTCGATTAATTTGAATT
>SUTP01000065.1 GCA_015062815.1 Methanosphaera stadtmanae
TAATCCCTGGCTTCATAATCTACTTCTTGTCTAAGATCTTGAGTTCTAGCGAAATTTTTAAAAATATTATTATCAAAATTTTCTTTTAGAACAAAATTTTGGTTAAGACCATCAATTATTCCTTTCTGTTTCCCAGATACATAGTCTTTTGTAAGTAATAATGCTTTTGCCATCAAAAGCATGGAATAAAAAAATTGAGTTACAGAATCACTATAATATCCATTTTCATATAATAATTCTCCTGAATTAAATTTACGTTGTGCTTTAATTCTATAATCATTTTTTCATCTTCATCCAAGTATAATCCCCTCATTTCTTACATTAGTTAAGAAGGAATAATTTATTGTATCATCATAATGTTTTTCACTTATTATATGTGCTGATATTAATTCCCTATATTTTGTTAAAATATTGAATTTTTCATCAGATATTATATCTTCTATTAATTCTTGATTATTAGAAATTATTAATATATCAATATCTGAGTCATCATTGTCGTCTCCTCTTGCAACAGATCCAAAAAGTACTATTCTTTTAATATACTTGTTTTTAATTTTATTGAAAATTCCTGAGCAATTTCATATCTATTTTTCATAAGAATCACTCTCTAAACATATTATGTGTATATAATATAAATATTCCATATTGTTTGTTAAGAATTCATCAAAATATACATAACTATATGAAAAAAAGATAAAATAAGAATATAATTATAACACATTGACTCAATGAATATATTCTAATAAGAGGAAATTCTAATTAAAAACTATGAAAATTAAGTTAAAAATGTGATTAAAGCAGTTAATGTGAATAAACTAATTATCACATTTGTGAAAATTGAAGAACTCATCAGTTTTACATCTAACTTATAATTAATAGCAAGTACTAATGCATTCATTGCTGTAGACATACCTGATTCTAAAACAGCAACTTTTAAGCCTAAAGAATGATATCCAATTAAGGTTAATGCAATAAACATGATAACTGGTGCAACAAGTAATCTAATCACTGCAATAAATAATGAATCACCCAAATACTCCTTAATATCCGTAAATTCTAGTGTTAAACCTAATGATAACATTATTAATGGAACTGTTGAATCTCCCAGATATGTCAGTATATTCGTTATAACATAACCCAATTCGATGTGTGAAAAATTAACTATTAAACCCAAAAACAATGCCCAGATAGGAACAAAAGATAATCCTGTTTTAATAACTTGATTTCTATTACCACCAAATAAGGATACTAAAATCATACCAAATACTACAAAGATTATTGCTGTTGAAAAATCAAAGAAAATAGCATATAATAATCCTTCATTTCCAAATACTCCTAGCGTAATAGGATATCCTAAAAATCCAGTGTTCATCATTGCTGTTGCAATCATTACAGTCCATGTTTTAACTTTCGAATAATTTCTACTTTTACAGTATATGAAAGCTATAATCATACAAACTATGCTTAAACTAAATGCAGCTATAGGTAATATTGCTACATCCGCACTAATTTTAGCATCAATGATATTAATAAATATTAAGCAGGGTAAACTAACATTTACGACTATTTTTGTGAGAGTATTACTATCTTTAGCTTCTAAGATATCTGCTCTTTTCAAAAAATATCCTAATATAATCATTATTGTTGGTACTAATATGATTTCTAAAGAACTGACCATTAAATTTGCCCTCCTATTCTATTAAGTAATTTAGAAGGAATAATATATAATTTTTTTTAGAAAAATAGGATAATGAATTTAAAAATAGTAAGATTAAAAAAACAAAAAAAAATATGTAACTTAGTCTACAAGACCTTCAGAAGTTACTTTAAATACTGCTTCACCTTCAGGTAAATGAGGGCTGTCTACTAAACGAGCAATTCTTTTACCAGATAATCCTTTTTTAAGTAATATACGGTAAGTTGAAGCGTGTCCTAATACGTGTCCACCAACAGCTTTTGTAGGTGTTCCAAAGAATGCATCAGGTTTTGATTGTACTTGGTTAGTTATTAATACTGCAACATTATATGTGTTTGCAATTGTTTGTAATGTGTGTAAATGTTGATTTAATTTTTGTTGTCTTGTTGCAAGAGATTCACGGCCAACATATTCTGCTCTGAAGTGTGCCATTAATGAATCTACAATGATAAGTTTAATATTTACTCCACTTTGTATTAATTCATTGATTTTATCAGCCATTAATATTTGATGGCTACTATTGAATGCTCTTGCTACATGAATATTTCTTAATACTTCTTCAACATCTAAACCAAATGCTTCAGCTATTTGTGTGATTCTTTCTGGTCTGAAAGTGTTTTCTGTATCAATAAATACAACTTCTCCATCTAATCCTCCTTGTTCTTTAGGAAGTTGTGTTGTAACTGATAATTCATGAGATATCTGACTTTTACCAGAACCGAATTCTCCATAAACTTCGGTGATAGATTGAGTTTCTACACCTCCACCTATTAATTCATCAAGACCTTTACTACCTGTTGTAATACGTCCTACATCTTCTCTTCTTTCCATTACTTCAAATGCAGTTTCAAAATCTATTTTTTCTGCTTTTCGAGCGGCTTCTATGACCTTGGCTGCAACTCCTTCACCAATTTCAACTTTTACACTTAATTCTTTTGGTGTGGCTGTTGCTAAACGCATCATGTCCGCAAATCCTGCATCTCTTAGTTTTTGTGCTGTTTTTTCTCCTACGCTAGGCAAGTCTTCCAATTCTACCATATTTTAATCTCCTTTAATTTTATTTTTTATACTACTATGATTACTCTGTTTACATTTAAAGTAATATCTTCATTATATTCATCATAATTTGCATCTGCTATTATTGTTACTTCATGACCAATTCTATCTTCAAGTCTTGAAGACATGGATGATTCATCTGCTGTTTCTTCAAATATTTTAATAACATCTTCTGTTGAAGTATCTATTAAAGCTTCGGCTTGTTTTCTAAAGAAAGTTGCTCTTATTGAACCAGTATCATCTTGTAGTGTTGCAGCAATTATCATAAGATAATTTGGTTGTTCTATTTTTTCACCACATACATCACAAATGTATCCGTCTTCACTTTGAGTTATACCTTTATTACAGTTTGGACACATTGGATATAATATTTTTTCAGATGAAATATCTTCAATGATTGCTCTGATTTTGATGTGCTGATCATCTTCTTCTATATCTTCAATATATTTTTCTACATATAATGAATTTTCAATTTCTACTTTTGAAGGTATGTCTTCTGCTTCATCTTGACGAGCTTTTCTTATAGTGCTTGAATTTGAAATAGATAATCTTAATCTTTCACCCTGTGTGGATATTGATGGGTTTTCAATAACTATTGCTGCACCATCAGTAATATCTAATTCTGTGTTATCATCCCATAAGGATACCTGTATTTCACCGGTTTTATCAGCAACATATATTGCTCTTACTCTTCCTTCACGTCCATCATTTCTTGTGAAAGTATTTATTTCATTAATATTAGTAACTCTTACTTTTAGTTTTACATTTTGTTCTGATTCTTCGAGTTGACTGATTGTTCTTTCATTATAACGAGTTCTTTCTAAATCCTGATAGGATGGTAGTGATGCTTCTTCTTCAGGTGTTGGTTTGGTTATTCTTGAGGATCTACCTACTGATAGTTCCATTTGTCCCTGACCAAGTCTGGTTCTTGCATTTTCTATTTTTATTGCGTCACCTAATCCTTCATTTATGTCAGATTTTTCATCCCATAGTGAAGTTCTGACAACACCTGTATCATCAGCTAAATCAAGGGATCTGACCTGTCCATCTGTTCCGTCAACACGTTGGAATTCTCTTATATCTGCAATTGATAATATTCTGCCAACAACATCAACTTCTCTTCCTTCATCTACATCAATATCTAATATGTTTTCTATTTTTGATACCTGGAAGTTTCCAAGAGATGATAATTTTTCTTTGAGTTGGTCATCTATATCAGGGTCTATTACAATTGCTGCATTCCATCCTGTGTTTAATCTGTAGCTATCTCCAGAGTAATCATCAAATTCAACATTTGCTCCTTCAATTTTAATGATATCTCCTTTTTCTATAGCTATTTCTGTTTCTTTGTTCCATAATGTTACTCTTATGGAATCTGTATCGTCTGTTATTTCTATACTTCTTACATGACCTTCTGAACCGTCTTGTTTTTCAAAGGTGATTGTGTCATAAATTTTTGTAACTACTCCAATGACTGTAACATTTTCTTGTTCTTGTTTAGCCTGATCAAGTTTTAATATTTCTTCATTGAATTCTGGTACATCATAGTCTCCTTTAACTATTCTACCATTCCAACTGTTAGATAGTGATACTTGTTCATATCTTGTATTGGCTCTTGCTTTAATGATTTTTATTGTATCATTTTGTTTGAGTTCTAATGTTTCAACTAAAGATGTGTCTTTATTCCATAGGGTAAATTCCATTTCACCTGTTTTATCCATGATATTAATTGTTATTATTTGGAGATCTTTGTCTTCTTTATGTATTTCCCTTAGGGTTGATATTTTTGTTATTCTTACAATAACGTTATATTCTCCATCTTCTTTAATATCTTCAAGATTTGTGATTACTTCTTCATATTTTGGTAAAGATGAATCTACTTCTTCGGGCATTACTTGAATTGATGAGTTGTTTCTCATCTGGACTTCGAGGTCACCTCTATAACCTTTTCTTACTTCAAGATTATTGATTTTGACTATGTTTCCTTCTTCAATACGATTCATATATTTCATATTGTCTGTCCACATGACAACTCTTATTTTACCAGTACTGTCTTCTACGGTTAAATTTGCAACTTTACCTTCACGTCCTGCTTTAGTTGTGAATGTTTTTATATTTGAGATAGATATTAAACGTCCTTGTATGCTTATATTTCCATTTCCTTCAATAAGTGAAGATATTTCTTGTACTTGATTCATGTGTGTTTGTTGTATGTTTTTATTGTTGGCATATTTTTCAATTGCCATGTCAATAATTTGTTCTTCAGTTATGAAAGGAGAATCTTTGTTTTCTTCTTGAATTTCATTTATATCATTTAAAAAGTCTTTATATTCGACTTTATCTTTAACTTCTTGATATCTTTCTTTATAATAATCTTCGTTAGAGGTCATTTTTCTCCTCCAATTAATTGTTCGACTGCGGGTTTTATTATTAATAATTTAATAATCATGATTTGATAGAAAAATTTTTTTAAAATTAGTTTCTCTATATTGAATTAATAATTATATTTTATTTTTGAATTATATGTTTAGATTTTTGTATATAATATATAAAGGTATTTTTGTTAGCAATTGAAAAGTATAATTAGTTATACATTTTTTTATAAAATAATGATATTTTTAAATTAATAATAATATTTTACCATTATTAATGAACTATATTTTTTTATTTCATATTTTTATTAAACAATTAACTGTATTACTTACTTTTTAATTTTGTATTAATAAATATTTTCTATAATATATAGGTAAGAAAATAATAAAAGGATAGAATACAAAAGATATACATAGAGTGATATTCTAATTTTAACGAAAAAAAAATACTCATAAAATAATTAATTTAATTTGATAAAAAAATTAATCTTAGATTTAGGGAGGTTAAAAATAAAATGTCAATGACAATGTCTGAGAAAATTTTAGCAAAAGCTTCAAATAATAAAGAAGTAGAAGCAGGAGATATAATCATGGCAAACATAGACACAGCTATGACACATGATTTAACAGGACCTCTTGCAATACAATCCTTTGAACAAATTAATACCGACAAAATATGGGATCCTGAAAAACTAGTCGTATTATTTGATCACCAAGTACCAGCAGACACATTAGATGCTGCAAAAAACCATCAAATCGTACGGGAATTTGTAGAACAACAGGGAATCAAAAACTTTTATGATGTATATGAGGGAGTATGTCATCAAATATTACCTGAAAAAGGTCATGTATTACCAGGAACCGTAGTAGTAGGTAGTGATTCACACACGTGTGCACATGGAGCACTTGGAGCTTTTTCAACAGGAATAGGTTCAACTGACATGGCTATGGTATTTGCAACAGGACAATTATGGTTTAAAGTACCCGAAACAATACAATATAATATAACTGGAAATCTACAGGAAAATGTTACAAGTAAAGATGTTGTATTATCCATTATTGGTCAAGTAGGACAAGATGGAGCTACATACAAAGCATGTGAATATGCGGGATCAACAGTTGAAAACATGAATATGTCACAACGTATGGCCATGAGTAATATGGCTATAGAAATGGGTGGAAAAACAGGTCTTGTAGCACCAGATAAAGTAACAGATGCTTATTTAAAAGAAAGAACAGATAAACCATATACTAAATTTACAACAGACAAAGATGCATCCTCACTTGAAATAATGGATATTGATGTAAGTGAATTAGAACCACAAGTAGCATGTCCTCATCATGTAGATAATGTTAAACCAGCCAGTGAAGTAGAAGATGTTGAACTAGACCAAGTATTCATAGGCTCCTGTACAAATGGAAGACTTGAAGATTTAGAACAAGCAGCACGTGTATTAAAAGGAAATAAAGTTAAAGAAGGAGTAAGATTACTTGTAATTCCAGCATCACGTACAATCTATAAACAAGCAGTAGATGAAGGATTATTTGACATATTCCTAGATGCCGGTGCAATTATATGTAATCCATGTTGTGGACCTTGTCTTGGTGGACACATAGGTTTAATAGGAGACGGAGAAGTAAGTTTATCAACATCCAACCGTAACTTTAAAGGTAGACAAGGTAGTCCTGAAGGAAAAGTATACTTAAGTTCCCCAATTGTAGCAGCTGAAAGTGCAATAACCGGACACATCACAGCACCAGAAAAAAAATAGATTCAAAGAGGCGAAAAAATGGATAAAATAATCAAAGGAAGAGTATTAAAATTAGAAGATGATATTGATACAGACAGTATACTTCCAGGAAGATATTTAACATTAAGTAAACCGGAAGATTTAGGTAAACACGTAATGGAAGGTTATGACTTACATTACAAAGATAAAATTCAGGAAGGTGACGTGATTGTTGCAGGTTCAAACTTCGGATGTGGATCATCACGTGAACATGCACCAATAGCATTAAAAGCAGCAGGAATTCAAGCAGTAGTTGCAAAATCTTTTGCACGTATATTCTATAGAAATGCAACCAACATTGGATTACCATTAGTCGAAGCACCAAATGGACCAGATGAAATTGATGAGGAAGATACTGTTGAAATTAATCTCGAAGATGGAACATTAATTGACCAAACAAAAGACAAGACTTATTCAACAACAAAACTCCCTGATTTCATGTTTGAAATTCTTGAAAATGGTGGATTAATAGATTATTTGAATAATAAAAATGATTAGAGGCGAAAAAATGTATAATATAGCCGTTATTCCCGGAGATGGAATAGGTAAAGAAGTAGTTAAAGCTACCATAACTGTACTTGACAGTTTAGATATAGATTTCAATTACACATATGCTGAAGCCGGAGATGAATGCAAAGAAAAAACCGGTGAAGCATTACCTAATGATACATTAGAACTTGCAAAGAAATCAGATGCCGTATTATTTGGAGCAGCAGGAGAAACAGCAGCTGACGTAATTGTTAGATTAAGAAGAGAACTCAATACTTTTGTTAATCTAAGACCTGTTAAATCATTACAACCAGATAAATATGGAAACATAGACTTTATGATTGTACGTGAAAACACAGAAGATTTATATATCGGTGATGAATACGAAACTGAAGAAGGAGCTATTGCACGTAAAAAAATAACACGTTTTGCATCTGAAAGAATATCTGATTATGCATTTAAATATGCAAAAGATACCGGACGTAAAAAAGTTACTGCAGTGCATAAAGCCAATGTACTTAAATTAAGTGATGGATTATTCAGAGATTCATTCTACAAAATAGCAGAGAAATATCCTGAAATCGAAACCAACGATTTTTATGTTGATGCAACTGCAATGTACTTAATAACAAATCCATTAGACTTTGAAGTTATTGTTACAACAAACCTTTATGGAGACATATTATCCGATGAAGGTGCAGGTCTTGTTGGTGGATTAGGTATGATACCATCCGCAAATATTGGTGATGACAATGGTTTATTTGAACCCGTACATGGTTCCGCACCAGATATTGCTGGTCAAGGTATTGCAGACCCTGCAGCAACAATACTCTCTGCCTGCATGATGTTAGATTATTTAGGTGAATCTGAATCTGCAAGAAAAGTAGAAAAAGTATTAATCGATGTCATACAAGAAGGAAAAGAAGTTACACCAGATCTTGGTGGAAATGCTTCAACACAAGAAATGGCCGAATACATAGCAAGTAAAATATAGATGAAATAAAAATATTTAAAAAAAATATAATATTAAAAATAAACAAAGGTTAAATCATAAGATTTATAAAGCAATCACAAACGGAGAAATAACTATGGAAAGAGCAAAAGCAATTGCATTATTCATTATACTCATTATGATAATAAGTTCAGTATCTGCATTTGTATTATATTTAGTATAAAACATAAAATAAAGGAGAAATAAAATGATAAAGTTAGGAGCAGTTGTATCAGAATTTAACTTTGATATAACAAGTATGATGTTAGCACTAGCAAAAGAACATGCAAAATTCTTAGACGCTGAAATAACAGAGATTATTGCAGTACCTGGAGTATATGACATGCCTATTGCTATCAAAAAATTATTAGATGATGGAAACGTTGATGCAGTAATTACATTAGGTTGTGTAATAGAAGGAGATACAGAACATGACGAAATTGTAGTTCAACATGCAGCCCGTAAAATTACAGACTTATCACTGGAATACAACAAACCAGTAACTCTTGGTATATCAGGACCAGGAATGACAAGACTTGAAGCCCATAAACGAGTAGAATATGGAAAACGTGCTGTAGAAGCTGCAGTAAAATTAGTAAAAAGATTATCTTAGACATTACCCTTAATCTCCCCTTATTTTTTTAAATACTATACAATGGATGGAAAATATGGAAATATTAACACCTGATGAATTAAAAGAAAAATATACTGATCCTTGGATATCACCTTATCATGAAATTTTAACACTAACAGATAATGATGAAGAAAAAATTGAATTAATAGAATATCATCCTTGTCCAATAGGTTCTGATTGGGTTATTAGTCAAAATAAAAGAACAAGCCCATTAGTTATTGATGCTAAACGTGACGGTAATAAACACACATTCTACTTAAATAAAGGAACAGCAGAATTAGATCTTCAACCAAGTTATACTGCAGCAGGTATAGCCGAAGCTAACATTGATTCTGATGAAATTAAAATTGTTCATGCAGGATTAGCTGGAGCCGGTGTTGGAGCTGCATTATGTCGTGGAAAAGCAACTGGTGTTAAAAGAGTAGAAATATATGAAAAAGGTGGAGGATCCAAACTTGGAAAAGCAGCCGTTATAACTCCAAAACTAAAAAAAGTTATTATTGGTGTTGATGATACAGATATTCCTACAGAAGGTGCCACCTGGACACTTACTAATAATATTGCAAATGAAATACAAAATGAAAAAGGATATAAATATCTTGAACACTTAACATGTCAATTATATCCAAATAATCCTAATAAAACAAGAAATTGCGTTTCAATAGCACTAGTATTTGCAGTTGAAGAAGAACAAATAGAAGACCTGATAGATATAATTAAACAAAAACTTAAAAGCACCACATTATCAGAAAATACTGCTATTTGTGTATGGGATAAATTAGATATTCCCGAAGAAGTTCAACAATATGGTATTGAAGCAAAAAAATCAATGAAATATCTTGATGAAGTTAAAGAAATAGCTAAAAGAAATGGCGTTCGTATCGAAAGTGTAACCGGTGAAGCAGGTCTTATAGGTGCTTTAGCTGCTATTGGATTATACAATAATCCAGATTATGGAATAGTATATACAGAAGATAAATAACATTTAATTCTTCAAAACCCCTCTTTTTTATTACTGTTTAAC
>SUTP01000007.1:0-8929 GCA_015062815.1 Methanosphaera stadtmanae
TTAATAAGTAAGCAGAAATTCAATAAATGAATGACTGTGTAAGTGGGCTTAGACTGCCCCATAGTAAAATCAAAGAAGTATAACACACTAATAAAAATATTAGTTAATTAATCTTCTAATTAATTATAATAATAAGTGTTTGTTATTTTTTTTGATTTGAACAAAGGCAAAATATTATTGATTATGAAAAAAATTATACTATTTTTTGTAGTAATACTTTTTTTCTATCTAAAATAATTTATGCCAAATCTCGTTAAGTATATATATATATTAATAAATTAGATAATATTAACCATACTGGTGATTTTCAGATAAACGGTGGAAAGCATAGTAATTAAGTGGAATGTCTATGTTAGAATCTATTTATGGATTCTTTTAACATAGCATTTAATAAAATATAACTTATTTTTCTAATAAATTACATTTTAAAGATATTTTTCAATTTTAACAAATCTTTTATATTATTTTTTATAGTCATTATACTTGTAGGTATAGATGAAGATCCTCTTTTTGTTTGATTGATAATTATGCCACTTAAATTATCTTTCAAACACTATTTACTATTAAAGGCGGTGAAAATATGTTATCTGCTGTTTATTAAATTTTAGTAATTATTTTACTAATATTTGAAATAATAAGAGAAATAATTCTTTTATACAAAGTTATTAAATGTTAACCTCCAATTCATTTAATAAACAATAGTTAACAGATAAGAATACGGATATACCTACAATTCATATAGAACCAAGACTGTTTTTTTTTAATAATTTTCATTCTTGTAGTAATGTTCTGTTTTTCTTACTTTTTATATTTGTTTGCATATTATATCGCTGTACTATCCCTAAAATCATATTCGTAAATTAAAATAGTATATTTATTTAAATATCATTAATGCAAATGTTGAAATCATCAGGGGATATAACTTTAATGTCATTTAAATCCACAGTATCATGTTCTGGTATTTCAGCAGGGGCTTTAAATGGTCATAAATGATAATTATTTATTAAACTATTATAATTTGTAGTTCTGTAAGATTATTATATTCAAATAATTTTAACTAGTAAACTTTAATTAACTAAACTTATTAAGTAAATTTATATTAACTAGTTAAAATATATTAACTATTACTGATGAGTAAAATAATTTTTACTAATAAAAATTAATTTACTATAATGAGGTGTTATAATAACAACCAATAAAAAATATATTCCTACATATATACCAGGCAATGTAGATAAATATTTTTATAATAGAAAAAAAGATATTAAAAAAATCAATAATTATCTGAATATTTTAGAAGATGATGTTTCAGAACAGTTATTGTTAACAGGATATCGTGGTGTGGGTAAAACATTTCTTTTAAAAAAAATTATGAAAGACTTAAATCCTAATTTTTTAGTATGTTACATGGATATTTCTAAAATAAACGCAGAAAATAATGGAAATTTAACTGAAGAGAAAATATTACTTGAATTACTTAATTTAATGAATGAATCATTAATAAACATAAAAGATAAACATATAGAAAAAATATATGTAAATATAAAAAATTTGTTTAATTCCATAAAATTAAAAAAATATGATTTTAAAAATCTAGCATCAATATTAGAAATTCCTATCCCTGAAATAGAAAATAATTATGAAAAATTAGCTAAAGTGGTAATGGAATATCCTCAAAAAATTGTTGATAAAAGTGATGAAATAAAAGGTTTTGTTATAATAATTGATGAATTTCAATTTTTAAAAAAATTAAAAAATCCTGAAAGCTTTTTCTGGTTAATTAGAAGTCATTCTCAATTTCAAGATAATGTAAGTTATATATTCACAGGTTCCACTTCACGCTTATCTGATATAGTTGAAATGATAAATGGTGAAACAGGAGCTTTTGGTGGAAGGATGATTCAAATCAATATAGATCCATTTACCAAAGAAGAAACTAAATCTTACTTTAAAGATAAATTGGTTGATGTTGAAATGACTGAAGATGGATTTGAGAAATTTTATTATTATACAAGAGGAATACCTACATATATAAATAGTTTTTATAATATAATGGATTCTTCAGTAACATATGATGAAAAATTAATTGAAGAAACATTTCTTGAAAACATGGATCAGATATTAGTTATGTGGATTAGAATATGGGGAACATTACATAAATATGAAAAAGAAATAGTTCTTAAATTAATAGAAAATGATACATTAACGTGGACATTATTGGAAAATAAAATAAGTTTTTCAAAACCAACATTGAATAAATATTTAACTTCTTTAGAAGATAAAGGAATAGTTGTTTATAAGAATAATGAGTATTATGTTGAAGATAAAATGTTAATCCGATGGTTAAAACATGAAAAACAATACAGAGGATTTTATCCAATTTAATTAAGTTTACAGAAATTTACATAAAATTTAAAATTAAGGAGATTTTCATGTTAAACAATAATGAAATGAGATATCGTGCTGAAAACTTCATAAAAAAACATAAATCAGACAAATATGAAAAAGGAGAAGCACAAAATTACTGGAAAGACTTTTTTGAGATATTTGGAGTAGATGCAAATCAGGTAGGAGAATTTGAATTTTCTGTAGTAAGAGAAAGTACAGGTAAAGCAGGATTCATTGATTACTATTGGAGAGATAAATTAATAATTGAATATAAATCACGAGGAAAAAATTTGGACAAAGCATTTGAACAAGCAATAGATTATCGTAATTCACTACCTAAAAAACACAATAAACCCTGATATATTATAGTATCTGATTTCAAGAATATACGATTAGTTGATTTTGAAAATGATTTTCAAACAACAGAAATAACAATAGAAGAATTATCAAAAAATATTCAATCCTTCCAATTCATATATTCTGATGGAATAGAAACAACATTAAAACAAGAAAAACTTAACATTGAAGCATCTAAAATCATGGCACAGCTCCATGATGTATTAAAAGAAGATAACTATACAGGCCATTACTTAGAAGTATTTCTCATAAGAATCATTTTCTGTTTATATGCCGAAGATCTGGAATATTTAAGCCAATCAATTCTATAATTACATTAACAGATTTAATGATGAGGACTTAGGAGAAAAAATACAAAAATTATTCAGTACACTAAACTTACCAGAGAAAAAAAAGACAAAATAGCCTACCCGAATATCTAAAAGCGTTTCCCTACGTAAATGGAAGACTATTTGAAGAAAGAATATCTCCACCAAATTTCACACCAAAAATGAAAGAATCACTAATTAAAACATGCGAATTTGACTGGAGTGAAATATCACCAGCAATATTTGGATCAATATTCCAAAATGCAATGGATGAACAGTTAAGAAGAGAACTTGGATCACATTTTACCAGTGAAACAAATGTTAAAAAAGTAATAAATTCATTATTCATGGATGAACTGTGGGAAGAATACAATAAATCAAAACGTAACCCCAAAAAACTAGAACAGCTTAACAATAAAATAGGACAAATAAAAATATTCGACCCAGCATGTGGAAGTGGAAACTTCCTAATTATAGCATACAGAGAATTACGTTTACTGGAATATGAAATACTTAAAACATTAAGAGAAGAAGATCAAATTCCAATTGAACACTACTTTGAAGGAAGTTTAACAAAAATAAAACTAAAAAACTTCTATGGAATAGAAATACTTGAATTCCCATCAAAAATAGCACAAGTAGCAATGTGGATAGTAGAACATCAAATGAATCAGAAATACAAAAGAAAATTCAACATAGACCATGTAGACCTTCCACTAAAATCCTCAGTAAACATATATAACACCAATGCACTACAAATAGACTGGAAAGAAATACTAAAACCAACAGATGATGTTTATATCTTAGGTAATCCTCCGTTCACAGGTAAAAAATTTCAAACAAGGGAACAAAAAGAGGATGTCAAAAAGGTATTTGAAGGGTATAAGAATATTAAAGAATTAGATTATGTGTCCTGTTGGTACAAAAAATCTGCAGATTATATTGAAGATACAGGTATATCTGTAGCTTTTGTATCCACTAATAGTATATGTCAGGGGGAACAGTGCCCACTACTATGGGATATTTTGTTGAATGATTATAACTTATCCATAAATTTTGCTCATACTTAATTCAAATGGGGTAATGAAGTTAAGAAAAAAGCAGGAGTATATGTTGTAATAATAGGATTGTCTAATCAAAATATGCAGAATAAATATTTATTTACTTATGAAACACCTGTTTCACTACCAATAAAAACAAAAGTTAAAAAGATAAATAATTATTTAAGTATATTTTTTTGGAAAAGTTTATTTTTTTATTTTTTATTTAAAAATATAATTTTTTAAACTAGTGTATTTTTTTAAACTAGTTTAATTATTTATTTTTTTAGTAAAAGTATATTTTTTTAAACTAATACAAATTTTTATATATGTTAAAAAAAATAACTTCATATTATAATATTAAAAAGTAGTGATAAGCTATGGTGATGCTTCCTTTAAATGTACCAACTAATATAGAAAAATATTTTTACAATAGAAAAAAGGATATTAAATTACTAAATAATTATATGAATTCTATAAAAGATGATATTCCTATACAACTATTAATTACAGGATATAGAGGTGTAGGAAAAACATTTTTACTAAAAAAAATATTAAATGACCAGCCAAAAGAAATTTTAACAGCATATCTTGATTTATCAAAAGTTTATGGAAAACAAGGTAATAATCTATCAGAAACTGATGTTCTAAAAGAATTGTTAAATGAGATAAACAATACAATATCCAAACATGATACATTCAATACTATCCGTAATACTTTAATAAATAAAGTAAAACAGTTACCTTTAAAAAATTATGATTTTACTAACAGCGTAAACATATTTAACATTCCACTCTCTGAAATTAAAGACAATTACAGTAACCTAAGTGAATTCACAATGGAACTACCACAAAAAATTGTGGAATCAACTGAAGAAATCAAAGGATTTATAATAGTAATAGATGAATTTCAACTATTAAAAAAAGTAGATAATCCTGAAAGCTTTTTCTGGTTAATAAGAAGCTTTTCACAAACACAAGATAATGTAAGTTATATATTCACAGGATCCATATCAAAAACTAGTGATATAATTGAAATGATTAATGGACAAACAGGAGCATTCGGTGGAAGAATGATACAAGTTAACATTGAACCTTTCACAAAAGAAGAAACTAAGAATTATATAAAAGATAAAACAAATGGATTAACTTTCACAGAAGAAGGATTTAATAGATTTTACAAGTGTACACGAGGAATTCCGGCATATATTAATAGTTTTGCAAATGTTTTAGAAGCAAATGAATTATATGATGATAAACTAATTAAAGAAAATTTTATTTTAAAAATAGATCAAATAGCAGTAATGTGGCTAAGAGTTTGGGGAACACTTAATATTAAAGAAAAAACAATAGTAAAAACAATAATGAGTCATGAAAAAATAACATTAACTGAATTAGTAAAAAACACATGTTATTCTAAAGGTACGATAATAAAATATTTGGAATCTTTACAAAATAAGGGAATTGTTGAATATATTAATAGAAACTATGAAATAAGTGATCAAATGCTAAAATTATGGCTAAAAAATAAAAAAGAAACAGAAGGATATTATCCAGATTAATTATAAATATTTGTTGGTGATTGTAATGTTATTTGATGAGGCTAATAAACAGAAAGAAAATGCACTTAAACAGGTTCAAAAGAATATTAGTGATTTGATTGTTGAATGTGAAGATATGTATCATTCTCTTTTGAAGTATAATGATTTAATTACTTATGAGGAGT
This sequence comes from Methanosphaera stadtmanae, assembly GCA_015062815.1. Lineage (GTDB taxonomy): Archaea > Methanobacteriota > Methanobacteria > Methanobacteriales > Methanobacteriaceae > Methanosphaera > Methanosphaera stadtmanae_B. The sequence continues at coordinate 5,820 of SUTP01000007.1, forward strand.
TGTATGATTTAACTGAGGAAGATAAGGATAGTTTTATTAAAATTAGGGATAGGGCTCATGAAATGGAGCACAGTCTAGTTCATTACAAAGAGGATTTAATTCATCTTATTGAGGGGGATGTTGAGTGGTTTTTAACTGATGAGGCTTCTTTTAATAATAAAAATTACTTTAATACTTATTATGACTCAAAAGTATTTTTTAATAGTTTTAGGCTTGAAATTTCACTTGCTTTACTGTTTGATAAGTTAAAACAGTTAAATGTGCCTAGAAAAGTTGTTTCAGATTTGCATGTTCATAAGGGTGGTGGATGTTGTTAGTTTAGACTTTCATTTATCCATGATTAATCATTATAAATTAGGGATATATTTATATGTATTAAAATTTATAATAAATATATAACTAAATACATGATTAATCATGATAAATTGTATCTAATATCAATTTAGTTAAAAAAATATAGGTGAAAAAAAATGTCAAAATTTACAGGATTTGCAATGAAAAAACTTAATGAAGTTGGATGGGTCGAAAAAGAAAAACCAGAATGTGGTAGACGTGATGCAATAATCAAGCCATTAGCATTATCTCCATGTACCTCAGATATACATACAGTATGGGAAGGAGCAATTGGTGATCGAAAAGATATGATTCTGGGTCATGAAGCAGTAGGAATCGTTGAAGAAGTAGGTCCAGATGTAAAAGATTTCAAAGTTGGAGATGAAGTAATTGTACCAGCTATCACACCAGACTGGGAAGATGAAGCAGCACAAAGAGGATTCCCATCACAAACAACAGGCGCATTAGGTGGATGGAAATTTTCAAACTTCAAAGATGGAGTATTTGGAGAAGTATTCCATGTAAACTTAGCAGATGCAAACCTAGCTAAATTACCAGAAAATGTAAAACCAGAAACTGCTGTAATGTTATCAGATATGTTCTCAACAGGTATGATGGGATCTGAAAATGCAAATATAAAACTAGGGGCAACTGTTGCAGTAATTGGAATAGGTCCTGTAGGATTATGTTCAGTTGCAGGAGCAAGAAATCTTGGAGCTGGAAGAATATTTGCAGTAGGAACAAGACCAAACTGTGTAAAAGTAGCAAAAGAATATGGGGCAACAGATATAGTCAACTATAAAGAAGGACCAATAGATGAACAAATAATGGAAGCAACAGATAATGAAGGAGTAGATGCAGTCATTATTGCTGGTGGAAACATGGAAACATGGAAACAAGCAGTAAAAATGGCAAAAGCAGGATCTGTAATATCAAATGTAAATTATCTAAGTGGAGCAGATATTGTACCATTACCACGTGAAGCATGGGGTTGTGGAATGGCAAATATAGACATTGCAACAGGATTATGTCCTGGTGGAAGAGTAAGAATGGAACGTTTAGCAAGTCTTATAGAATATGGTAGAATAAATCCTGATTCACTTATAACACATAAATTCAAAGGCTTTGATAAAGTAGAAGATGCTTTAATGTTAATGAAAGACAAACCAAAAGACTTAATCAAACCTGTTGTATTATGTGATTAAATTTAAACTTTTTTTTTCTTATTCACTTTTTTTTTATTTAGTTCATTTTTTATTTCTTCAGTTATCTTATTAAATAGCACGTTTAATTATTTTTAATTATTTTTACTATACTAAGATATTTTTAGTGTTTAAGGGATTTTTTGTATTTTTTGATATTTACTACTGTTATAATTGTATAATGTATATAGATTATATAACATATAATATATGGTATAGTGTAAATATGGAATCAACAACTATAATAATAAGTAAACAGACCCATAAAAGATTAACAGATTTAGTTCGAAAAAATCAATCATATGATAATTTAATAAATGAGATATTAGATAGGGATGAAGCTTTATTTGATTTAAATGAAATAAATGAGGAATATGAAGATCACTTGGAAGAAATTATTAAAAAAGATAATTTTAATGAATATGAATCTGATGAAGATTTTATTAAAGCCATGAGAGGTTAATAAAATCATGAACCTAAAAGTAAGTGATGAAGCTCAACAGTTTATAAAAAAATCTAAAAATCCTCTTAAAGATATATTAATAGAAAACATTTTGTCAATCAAGAAAAATGTTATAATGCTATAAAAAGTAATCATAAGAATTTAATAAAAGATTAAAAAAATTAATAATACAAATGAAAAATAGGAAGATTTAATTAATTTTGCATACCTGTAATATTCTTCAATACAGGTATCTTATTTAAAATGATTAGTATTACCGATGATATAATCACTGCTACCATTACTATCAGAGGTATATTGATAAATGGACTTATATTCAAATTAAAGTATCCATAATCTTTTATTAAGTTTAAAGGAATGTTATTTATGAGATATATTCCATAAGTTAGTCCTGCAAATTGTGTTATTTTTGAATTTATGATATCACTTTTTTTGCCATATAATGTTTTGAAATTCGTATTTTTAAGTATTATGAATAATCCTATTGCTTTAAAACATGATCCGGGTTCTATATTTCCTACAAGAATGTATGATAAATCTGATTGATGGGTTAGGTATGATGGAACATATATGGTTAAATATGTAATTAGAATGCCTGCTATGATAAGTATTAATCCAAATTTTCTATTATTTAAGATTTTATTATTGGTTTTACTAAGATAGTATCCTAATATGAAATATCCTAAAGGTCCGGTAAACATATTCAAATAATTAAAAATGTATGGTTTAAACCTTAAAAAGTTTAATAGTAACACTACAAACCAAATCACTAATGCATATTCTATTTCTTTTTCCGTACTGTTTTTAATCCATTTGTAGAGTAAGGGTAATGCAAGATAAAATCCTATAATCATGTAAATATACCAAAATTCTATGGATATGATTGTTGGATCTAATATAACATTAATTAATTGTGTTATGAATGAATCCATGGAATATACATTAAGTGTATGATCTATTATCACATCTTTTAGGAAAAAGTAGAATAACCAAAAAAAGAAGGGTATCAATACTCTTTTTAATCTTTGAGGAACTTTATTGATAGGTTCTTCTCTATCTAACAGCAACATTCCTGATACTAATATGAATAATAGCACACCAGCTCGTGTTAT
>SUTP01000007.1:9029-38541 GCA_015062815.1 Methanosphaera stadtmanae
GATTCTTCTTTTACTTCACTAATACTTTTCATTAATAATGAATTAATATCAATGTTTCCACAGATTATAGTATCACTATTTATTTGTTTTTTTACCTCTTTGGCATGTAGAATATCTACTTCCTGTGAGATACTTAGTCCTTCATATCCGCATGAGAGCATATTTTCTAAATTAGAATTTGTGTTTCCACAAATATGAAGTACACCAGGAACATTCATAGCATCAGATAGTTCCATGAGATAGGGTTGAATTAAATCAGCAAATAAATTAGGTTTTACAATGTTTGTTGTTGAACTAGGATCATTAACAACAATACAGTCAACACCAATCTCTTCAAAAAACTTAATTTCTTCAATTAAACTTTTATTAATTTCTTCTAACGCATCATCAATCTCAATGTAATCTGAATTTAACATTTTAATTATTTTTCCAAGATTAACTAGGTCTGTTAGTAATGTAAATGCACCCGTAACTTCACCAATAAGAGGTACATCTTTGTCATCATAATTTTCGTGAAGAATATTTGATGCTTTTTCTACAATAGGAAATTGTCCACGACTAGTAAAATCATCAGGCATTTCAATATCTGATGGTAAATCAAAGGGAGCTTCACTAATAATTGGTGTAAAAGTTCCTTCTTGTCTTTCAACAACATAACCCACAGATTCTGATTCAAACCATAAATCTAAGGGTATTGTAATTCCTTCAATTCCAGTATAATCATATAAGGATCCTGCTACTTGTGCCATTTTTTCAGCATTGTGATTAGCTTCTTCAAAATTAGTGTTGTTATTTAAAAGTAGTTCTGTTGTCAATACAGATGGAAATGCTGTAACAGGTACTTTTTCAATTTCTTTTCCAGTTAATGCATTTATTAAATTTTCTTTCATATCCATCTTAAACACTCTCAAAAAAAAAATAAAAAAGGATTATTTATTTATTAATTCAGATAATTGTTTTCCACCAACACCCACATTATCTGTTTCATTTTCATAAACAATCACATTAATTTGTTCTATTTTCATCCCATAAGTATCTGCAACTGTTTGGGATACTTTTTCTATAAGTTCTTTCTTAGTTTCCTTTGAAACACCGGAAGGACCTTCTATTGTAACAATAGGCATTTTCATATTCCTCCTTTAATTGGATATATATATAAGTATATTCTTAATCCAATAAATCTATTTCATTTTTCCATTTAATAAACATTATTATTGAATTAATTAAATAGACTATGCTCATTAATAGAATTGCAATGTTATTTATATTATTCAATGATGCCAGAATCCATAATAATATTCTTGAACTATTTACACCTATCCATAAAATCCATTGTTCCATAAAACGTTTTATAGCCAGAATCATTGTAATAACTGAAAGTACACTACAGAATGAATCTAAAAAAGGATAACTATCTCCAAAATTTGATAATATAACTCCATAAATAATGGTAGTAACTATTGCAATTATAAGTACAATTAAACGGTTTTGTTTATTCATACTAGTTTTAATCACTTCTTTAGTCTGTGGATTAATATGCTGGCTCCAAATATAAAATCCATAAAATTGTAAAGGCAGGTAATAAAATAAATTTAATAACATTTCACCATAGTATCTTGTGTTGTAGGCAATATAGGCATAAACAATAGCATTTATAACACCAAAACCAAATCCGGATAGTTTTCCTTTTCCAGAACAAATAACTGAAATTATTCCAGTGATAGCTGCAATTATACTTATCATATTGTTATTTGAGTATAATGATAAAATAAACACGGAAAATACTGCAATAATTAACCAAACTTTTTCCCAGGTTTTCCAGCCTTGAATCTCCTGTTTAATTATTTTTTTGGGATTCATAAAATCACTCAAATGTATTTGTCTGGTTAATTATATGTGTTAAATAAGTTTTAAAATGAGTGATGATTAAAAAAAAGAGGGTGAAGATTATTATTTAAATAATCTTTTTATTTTACTGAAAAATCCATCAGGTTTTTTATTTTCATGTGATTTAATAATAACAGCATCTTTAACTGTAACTTCTTCAAATTTTTCTTTATTTTTTTCTATTTCTTTTTGTGCTTCTTTTTTAGCTTTAATAGCTTCTTTTTTTGCATTTTCTGATTTTTCAATAAGTTTTTCAGTTTCTTCTTTTAATTGTTCTAATTCAGTTTGTGCTTGTTCTAACTCTATTTTGGACTGTTTTAATTCTGCTTTTTGTTGGTTTATCTCTCCATATTCCATACTTAACTGTGTTATTTTCTCTTGCATTTTCTGTATTTCTTTTTGAGCTTCTATTGTTTCTTCTTTTGATTTTATTATTTCTTCTTGAGATTTTTCATGCATTTCAATAAACAATTGTGTGTTTTTTTCTTTTAGTGATTCTATTTCTTTTTCAGAATATTTTTTAAAATCTTTAAGTTCTTTATGAATTTTCACAGATGCTTCTAAGGAGTTTTCAAAGTCTCTATTTAATCCATCAAATTTTATTTTAAGTTCATTTAATTCTCGTTGTGTTTCTTTGAGTTTTATTTTAGTGTTTTTTAGTTCTTCTAGGGTTTCTGTATTTTCAATAATGTTGGTAGGGGGTGTTTCTTCTTTTAATACTCTAAATTCTGTATTGGGTTCTTTGTAAGGATGATTTTTTATATCTCTAATGGCTCTTTCCTGGAAGTATTCGTGTGAATTAAGATGTTCTTCTTGTATTATTTTTTCATAATCACCTTTATTGTTTATTCTACGACCTTTTATGTCATCTTTAAACATTATTTCCAAATCTTCTATGATTCTGTTTTTAAGTTTAGAATCTTCTATTGGACAGGCAATTTCAACTCTTTTAGTAGTATTACGTGTCATTAAATCTGCACTTGAGATGTATATTTTTCTATCTTGACCTGTACCAAATGCATATACTCTTGAATGCTCAAGATATCTACCTACAATTCCTCTTACTTCAATATTTTCAGTTTTACCTGGTAATCCTGGTATAATACAACATATTCCTCTGATAATCATTCGTACAGTAACACCATTTTGTGATGCCAGGGCTAATTTATCAATAATCTTTCTATCAGTCAGTGAGTTCATTTTCATTAATATTTCTGCTGGCTGATTATTTTGGGCTTTGATTATCTCGTTATCGATAAGATCAATTATTTCTCTTCTTATGTGGTGTGGTGCTACAAGTAATTTATTATAATGTCCTCTATGGTTGGATAATGATAAATTATTAAAGAATTCAGTTGCATCATCACCAATTTCTTCATTTGATGTTAAATAACAATAATCCGTATATAATTTTGCTGTTTTTTCATTATAATTACCGGTACCAATTTGTGTGTACTGTTTAATTTTTCCATCATGTTTTTTTGTCACATTACATATCTTTGAGTGAACTTTATAATCTTCAAATCCATATAAAATTTGAGCACCTGATTCTTCTAATAGTTCTGCATAGTGGATATTATTTTGTTCATCAAATCTTGCACGTAACTCAATAAGTACTGTAACTTCTTTTCCATTATCTAAAGCTTCTAATAAATATTTAATAACGGATGAATTTCTAGCTACTCTATATAATGTTATTTTAATTGACAATACTTCAGGATCTCTGGCTGATTCTTTTAGAAAATTGAGGAAGTGTTTCATTGTGTGGTATGGATAAAATAGTAACACATCCTTTTCATCTAACTGGTCAAGAATTGGTCTATTGTTATCTATATCGCAACTGTTTTGGGGCTTGAACTGGGGAAAAGTTAATTCGTTAGCTAGATTTTCTGGTAATCCTTCAATTACATCTCCAATATAATCTAGGTCTATTGGAGTTCTGGATGTAAACACTTGGTTTTTATGTAATTTAAGTTCTTTTCTAAGTGGTCTGGTATATTGTGGATCATTATGACCATAAAATTCCAATCGTATAGGAGCTAATCGTTTTCTTTTCTTAAGAATATTCTTCATGAAGTGCCTATAATCTTCATCTTCATCAATTGCGCTTTGTTGTAAGTTTATATCACCATTTCTAGTTACGGCTGTAACAGTTTTATAAATTACATTGTAACTGGAAAATACTGATTCTGTATAAGCTAATATTAAATCTTCCATTAATATGAATTCATTAGTTCCAGGGAATTTAACATATCTTGGAAGTGTGGATGGTATTGGTATTAATCCCATAATAACATTTTTATGTCCATTGTCCTGTTTATCATTATTTTCAGGATCTTCTAATATGGAATAAATATATAATTTTTTATTCATTAAATGAGGAAAAGGGTGGTGTGAATCAATAATTTGTGCTGATAATATTGGAGCTACGTTATCATAGAAATATTGTGTTATGTATTTTCTTGTCACACCATTTAATTCACCAAATTTGTATCTTGTAATTCTGTGTTTACGTAATCTTTGATTAAGTTCATTACTTATTTCATCTCTTTTCTCATATAGGGCGGGTGTAGCATCAAATATAGCATTTAATTGTTGACGTGGACTTAAATTGGTTTTATTATCTCGGTCATTTTTATTAACTAATGTTAAATCGTACAGACTACCGCATCGGATCATATAAAATTCATCTAAGTTGCTGCTGAATATAGAAATAAATCGTAATCTTTCAAGTAATGGGACAGTTTCATCTTCTGCCTCACTTAAAACTCTTTCATCAAATTTTAACCAAGATAATTCTCTATTTTGTGTATATGAATAATCTCTTTCTTTCATTTTATGGTACACCTTTATTTCATGAATTTTCTATTATTGAATGTAATACACCTTCTCGTATAGAATAATTACTTACATGTAATTGTTTAATTTCAAAGTATTCTGCTATTGTTTTGATGATGATTATTCCAGGTATCAAAGTGTGTATACGTTCTGCTTTTATTTGTAGTATTTTATTGTAATCTTCTTTATTGTTATGACTTAATTCTTGTAGGAGTTCATCTAATAATCTAATGGGGATAATTGGTGTATTATTTTCTTTTAAATCAAGATGTTTTAATATTTTTTTTATTGTACGAACAGTTCCTCCTACTCCGAATAACATATCTTTATCATATTTCTTTATATGTTTTTTCTTAAGTTCTTTAAGAACTCTTTTTCGTATCTCTTTTATTTCCTTTTCATTGGGAAACATTACTGATACATATTCTTCATAAATTAATAGTGATCCTATTGGTAGACTTAATTCTTCTACAGGTACTTTGTTTTCAAATATGGTAATTTCAGAACTTCCTCCACCAACATCAATGAGAATTCCATCAGTTCTATCTAAATCTCCTTCTTTAATGGCCTCAAAACTCAATTGTGCTTCTTCAGCACTACTTAGTACATTGATATCAATGTCTAACTTCTTTTTAACTACTTTTAATACTTTTTTTGTATTTTTAATATTTCTTAAACTGGCTGTAGCAAAATAACATGTTTCATCAACATCTAATACTTTCATATACTTCTGAAATTTCTTTAAAGTACTAACTAATTCTTGAATACCTTCAGAATTTAGTTTACCGTTTTCTTTAAATGATATGAGTCCTGCAGTTCTTTTTTTGGAAATCAAATTTTTTATTTTTCCATGTTTATAATCATATATTTTAAACCGTATAGTATTTGATCCAATATCTATTATTCCATATCTCATAATCAGTACCTATCCGTTTTATAAAGAATTAAAATATCTATAATACAAGTATCTACTTAAATTTATTTAAATTTATGTTTATATAATAAAATTAGTGATAAGAATAAACTATATCTAAACTAGTTATCTAGTATAACTGTTAAAATAGATAAATGAATTAAATAATATGTTTTAATTTTAAAAAAAGAGGATATTTGGAATAAATTATTCTTTATTCCAGTTAATTGCTCCATAAATTATGCAGATTATCGTAATAATTATACATCCTAGATATCCTGCAATAATCCATGGGTCTGTAAGTCCAAGAATACTCATTAACTATCACCTGCATTGAACATTTTATCAATAGCTTCATTTTCTTCTTTAGTATTTTTAGTAAGTAAAGATACGACTATTGTAATAATAAATGCTACTGGTAAAGCTATAATCATTGGATCAACATAAGGCCATGGCATAGTACTAAATAATATTGTCTTACCTGTAAGTAATTTACAAATACCAAGTCCTGCTGCTTCTTTTTGGTGTGTGAATATTAAACAGAATAAACTGAGTAATGTTCCACTTATAATACCTGCAATAGCACCTTTTTTTGTGGTACGTTTCCAGAATAATGCACAAATGTACACAGGTAAAAATGCTGCAGCACAAATACCAAAGAATATGGTTGTACCTTGAGCAACAACACCTTGAGGTAAAATAAATGCTAATACAACTGCAATAATAATCGCTATTAATATTCCTAAACGACTTATTTTCAGGTTACTTTTATTTTTATCCTTTTTTAAAGCTCCATATACATCGTATCCAATAGATGAACCTTGAACGTGGAATTGTGTACTAATAGTACTCATAGCTGCAGAGAGTAATGTTAAAGTAAATACGTATGTAAACCATGTAGGCATAGCTGAACTAATAAATACAGGTATTATTTTATCAACATTTCCTCCGGCTGCTTGAATAGCTAATTGTCCTGTTGTTTGGTAGAAATATACATTGGATAATGCTCCAATAACATATGCAGAGAATGTAGCTACAAATATGAATATTCCACCAATAAGTACTGCACGATTTAATTCTTTATTAGTTTTTACTGTCATGAAACGAACAGCAAGTTGTGGTTGTGCAATAGCACCTATTCCAACTCCTAATATGATGGATGTAACTAAATTCCACCAGAACACACTACCTGCAGTTGGGAACGTTGTCCAACCTGTTGCCCCAGTGGCCTTTGAAGCTTCGGGGAATAATGGAGCCATATCAGTTAATAATTGATGTGCATGACTTACTCCACCTAACATCCAATAAATTGAAATTAGTAATATAAGCATTCCTATAAACATGATTGTACCTTGTAATGCATCAGTATACATTACACCTTTTAAACCACCGTATATCACATAGAATCCAATAATAATTGCCAATATTATAATAGCTATTTGGAAATCTAAAGCTAAGGTAGTTTCTAAAAATCGGGCTGCACCAATTAATACACTAGCTGCGTAAATTGGCATAGCTACAAATATTAAACCTCCACTAAAATATTGTATGAATTTACTATTGAATCGTTTTGATAAGAATTCTGGGAAAGTCAATGCATTTAAGTATTGTCCAATTCTACGTGTACGTTTACCAAATATAACAAATGCTATAAAGATACCTACAGCAATATTTAAAAATACTAACCATAAAATACCTAAACCATTAGTTCCGGCTAATCCACCGAATCCAACAATAGCTGCGGTACTGATAAACGTAGCTCCATAACTTAAAGCCATGATATATGAACTAGATTGACGTCCGGCAACAAGATAATCTTCAGTATTGTGGGTACGCCTGTATGCAATATATCCTACCAGAATCATTAATGCAACATATACGATGATAACTGTTGCGAGTAAATAATTCATTGTATCTCCTATTTTTTTTATGTATTTACATTTCATTATTTGTAATTAATACTTATTATCTTTTTTTCAATAAAATGAGTATTATTAAAATATTTTTACAAAAAAATAGAATTAAATTATATTTAATTAGAAAGATAAATCTAATTTTTTTCATGGTGTTTAATTATTTTTTTTATTATTTTTACGATAATTTGATGGTAAAACACCTATTTTCTTTTTAAATGCTTTTGCAAATTTACTACTGCTTTTATATCCAATCATATTAGCAATTTTTTGGATAGGGTAATTTGTGTTTTTAATTAATTCTTTTGCTCTTTGGAATTTATAATCAGTATACCATGTGTATAATGGTTTACCATACATATCTTTAAAACATTTTTTCAGTGTAGTTAGATTAATACCATAACTGACAGATAATACTTCTAATGAAACATAGCTTGCTATATCCCTACTTAAATGATTTTTAATTTTTCTAACAACTCTTATCTGTGCATCACTATAAACAGTTTTCTTGTCTATTTGGTTCTCGAATGGTTGATCATATATGTATAATAATAATTCAAATATTTTCAGCTGGAAAAGAATCTCTTTAGTATTATTTTTATGGGCTTTGTATTCTTCTCCTTTATTAATTAAATTACGTAGTTCATCATTCATATTAATAATAATATTTCTTTCATTTTTAACTAAATCAAAGTAATATTCTTGTAATGGAATGAATTCTTCACTATATCTATTAAAATTTTCTGATATGACTTTTTTATCTACTATAAGTTCATAAAAACAAGTTTCACCATAAAATGTGTATTCTCCTTCATTTAAACTTTTAATGTAAATATTAAGATTATCCTTATTTAGCAAAATATATTTGTAATCATCTACTTTTAATTGGTGTTGTCCGTGGGATATGTAATTAATGATTAAAATATCATCAGGGTTATCATATGTAAATATCTCTGTTTTATCTATATAAACATCAATTTTTGTTTTTATGCTAATTAAAGTAATACCGGGTAATAAATCATAACAATTCATGTTAATATTATAAATATTGTGCTTGTTAAATTCAATTTCTTTATATTTATAATCCTCTTTTAGTATGTTCATGTAAGGTATGAACTGTTTATTAACAGTTATATTATCAAATATTCGATAGTTATCAGAATTCATATTATCATAAGCTATTTTTTATTAAAGTAATTCTTATATAATAATATATATTACTTTATTTTAATTTTTTTTCATTTTATTTAACTTTTATTGAAAAATATTTAAACAAAAATTTATAAATGTGTTATGTATTATTTTTCTTTGATTTTTATGTAAATAATTTATAAATTCTATATATATTTTTAACTTTTTTCATTAATCAATATTACTGATTTAATTTTAAGAAAATTGAATATTATTTTTTTTAGTATCCTTTATTTTATTAATAATAGCCTCATGCATTCTTTTTATAAATTCTGCTCTATCTTCATATTTTAAAACATCAAGATAACCTCTTGAAACAAGATTGAATGCAAAAGGGGTGGGAATACGAGTATCAATTGTTTTTAATGTTATTTCTTTATTTTCAATTTTTGCCAATACCTCTTCAGCATGTTTAACATCCATATAATCCTCTATTACTTCTCTACGTGCTTCATCAAGAATTGCAAAATGATTATCCACTTCTTTAACAAAGTTAAGTAAGATTTTACTGGTGACTTGTTGGTGACCAACACTTTTTTCATGACCTTTATATCTTCTTAAAATCATTAAAGATCTGTTTGCACAATCACGGAATCTATTAGCTAATGTTTCTGTTTTATCAATTGCCTGAATTAATGTATCTCTAAGATTTTCACTAGTCAATTCATTAAAAGCTTCAACACCTCCAATTTTAGAATCACTACTTAAGTAAAATCCATTATCATCAACACTAATCATTACATCATGATGGTACTTTTGAGCTATTTTATAAGCCACAGCCCTACTTAAAGCATCATTAACTCGTCTGCCATATAATGAATGGAAAACTACAAATTTTCTACCTCCAAAACCAGTGTAATATTCAATTAACAGTTTATTTTTAGATGGAATTTCACTGTATAAATATTGTTCCACGAAATAATAATAAATTGAATTAGCAGAATTTTCATCCACATATAAATAATCTTTAATGTATTCAATTAATTCTTCTTGAGGTGTATCTATAGATAATTTCCAGTCAATTATTGCTCTAAAGTTCTGTATAGATATAGCTAAGTCATAAGATAAGGGTAATTGTTCTGATACCCATGAAGGAATACTGGGTGTACTCGCACTAGGAACTACAGTAACAGTCATACCTCGTGCATATTTAAATTGGTAAACATTGCCTCCAAGAACAAAAGTGTCTCCTTTATGTAATTTTTCCATAAAATCTCCGTCAATACTACCAATAATTTTACCGGCACATTTAACTTTTGCATGGGCTCTATCTGAAATTGTACCAATATTTGTTGAATAAAGAACACGGGCCATTTTTCCACGTTTACCAAACATATTATTATCCCAGTCAACCCAAATTTTTGCATATACATATCTTTGTTCCAGTCGGGTGTATTCTCCTGCAAGATATCTTAAAACCTGTTCATATTCATCCCAGCTTAAATTATGATAGGGCATACTTTGTTTTATCATATGGTAGACATGTTTAATATTTTGTCTTCCCTCAATAGCAATACCATAAATATGCTGAGATAATACATCCAAACAATTCATAGGTATATCTATTTTATCTATCTTTCCTTCTTTAGCATTTTTTAAAATTAAACTACATTCAACAAGATCATCTCTATTAACAACAACCATTCTTCCCTTAGATTTCTCATGTAATTGATGACCACTTCGACCAATACGCTGAAGAGCTCTTGAAACTGATTTTGGAGAACTTATAAGAATAACAAGATCTATATAACCTATATCAATACCTAATTCAAGTGAAGTACTACTGACCACAACTTTCAAATTACCTTCTTTGAGTTCATTTTCAGTTTCAAAGCGAACTTCTTTTGATAATGATGAATGATGAGCCATAACATTCCGTGAATTATAATATTTAGGGAAATATTGTGTTAATTTATATGAAACACTTTCTGCTCCACTTCTTGTATTAGTGAAAATTAAAGTTGTCTTATGTTCTTGAATGAGTTCATGTAACATTTTATATAATTCATCGGTTAATGTAGCAGGATCTGCTTCAATAATATTTTCAACAGGACAAAGAACTTTCATATCTAACTTTTTGAGATAATTTACATTAACAATTTCACAATCTCTTGCCTGATTCCATGAATAACCTGCTAAGAATTTAGCAATTTTTTCAGGTGGACTTACAGTTGCACTAAGACCAATTCTTGTGAAACCACCACATAATTCATTCAATCTTTCTAAACTAAGACTTAAATGGGTTCCTCTTTTATTTTCTGCTAATGAATGAATTTCATCAATTATAACATATCTAACCTTTTTAAGTTTTTCTCTAAATTTAGGTGCAACAAGAAGAATTGCCAGGGTTTCAGGTGTTGTAATAAGTATGTGTGGGGGATGTTTTAACATTTTAGAACGTTGATATTGTGTTGTATCTCCTGTACGAACAGCTTGTCTGATTCCTAAATCATAACCTGCAATTTCATTAATACCCTCCAATGGTGCTTCTAAATTCTTTGAAATATCATTATCTAATGCTTTAAGAGGAGATATATATAAACAGTAAACTTCCTCTTCTAGCATATTTCTTTGACTAAGACTGGTCAGTCCTGATAAAATGGCTAAAAATGCTGTTAAAGTTTTACCTGATCCGGTAGGACTTAGAATAAGTATATTTTTTCCTGAATTAATGTGTGGGATAGCTTGTCGTTGAGCATCAGTAAATGTATCAAAATTCTTTTTAAACCATTTACTAACATAAGGGTGAAGTATACTATGAATTTCTTCATCGGAATAATTTTTACTCATAAAATACCTCCTTTATTGTTATTTTGGAATTCTTCTTTATCCATAAGAACTAAATCCCTAATTAAACCAAAGGGGTATATTTCATCTTCTTCAATAGCATAAGTTTCAAAATCAAGTATGTTTTTTATGAATGGTGAAATGGTTTTTTCATGTAAAACATCTGAACCATAACTGATAGAATTAAATGAGGGCTGAACAATTAAATTATAATTTTCCCATTTTCCGGTTAAATATGATTTAACTTTTTCAACTCTTTCTTGGTTACGAATGCTTATACATGGATGTTCATGTCCAATAATTATTGTATCAACACAATCAGGTATTTGCTCTGGTATATTGTGTCCATGAGTAATTAAATAATTATTTAAAACAATTGAATTTTCTAAAGGTATGTCTCTTTTATCTGTAATATATGGTAAAAAATTATCATGATTACCTTTAATAATCTGCACATCAATAAAAATGTCGGATAAATAATCTAAAAAACTGAGAACTTCTCTCCACTCTTGTTTATCTATTTTTCCAAAATTATGTTTAATATCTCCATTTAATATGATTTTTGAACAATCAGCTTTCTTTTGAATATTATCTAATGATTCAATAATTTTATCAAATTGGAATTGTGGTATCATCAAACCCTGTTTATTTAAAGTAGTTTCATATCCGAAGTGTAAATCACATATAATTAAAGTATCCTCTATTTTCAATCCCTTATTGATAATTTCAGCACCAAATATTTTAAAAGAATTCATGCTTTTATATTTATCTTTTGTATTTATTATACTCATTTGGACTATTCTAAAGATAACTATTAATAATATTTTAAAAAATATATTATAATTAACAAATTAAATAGGATATTTAGAGGTAGATTTTCATGACTGATTTAAGTACCTTACAAGAAAATATAAAAAGTGAAGATTATGAACTCAGAGAAGAAGCATGTAAAGGATTAATTGATTATCCTGAAGAGGGAATTCCATTACTAATTGAATGTTTTAAAGATAAAAATCCTTATGTTCGTTTTCAAGCTGCCAAATCTTTAGCAGAAATAGGAACTGATTCTATACAACCATTAATTTCAGCATTACAAGAAGATGATACGCAGGTTCAAAAGTATGTGATTGTTGCTCTTAAAGATATTGGTGATGATACAGTAGGTGAACAATTAATTGAATCATTAAAATCAGATAACTTTGCAATTCGTAAATTTTCAGCAAAAGCACTTGGGGAAATGGAGGTAAGTGAAGCTGTAGATCCTATAATTGAATTATTGGAAGATGATGATTGGGGTGTAAGAACTTCTGCTGCTAATGCTTTAGGTAATCTTAAAGAGGAAAGGGCTATAGAACCTCTTAAAACAGCTAGACGTTTAGCAAAAGGGGATAAAGAATTTAAAAAAGTAGCAACAAAATCCATCAAGAAAATAAATCCAAATGCATTAAAAAGAAAGAAAAAATCATAAATTCTACTCTTTTAACTATTTTTTAATGGTTTCATATAAATCATTTCTTTTATTCTTAAGAACAGGTATTTGTTCTCTAACTTCTTCTACAGTTGATTTATCAAAGTTAGCATATAATATTTCTTCTTTTTCGTTTGCTTTTGTGAGAATTTTACCCCATGGATCAACTATCATAGAATGACCCCATGCAACATAATACGGATTTTTAACTTGACTGGGTGAAGTTGCAACTGTATATACCTGATTATCAATCGATCTTGCTTTTAACAAGGTTTCCCAATGCATAGGTCCTGTAGTTAAATTAAATGCTCCGGGTAATAATATAATATCACTATTTTTGTTCATTAATGTCCATAGTTCTGGAAAACGTATGTCATAACAGATTGCAATACTTATATTTGCAATAGGTGTTTTCACGGTAGTAATTCTATTTCCGGGACTTAATGTGTCTGATTCTTTAAATACAACTGTTTTAGTATTAATGTCAAATAAATGTATTTTTCTATGTTTTGCAATTATTTTTCCTTTAGGATTGATTAAGTAGGCTGTGTTGTATATATTTTCATTTTCTTTTTCGGGTATTGAACCAGCCTGTAGGTAAATATTTTCTTCTTTAGCCACATCAATCATGGCATGTAAGGTTATACTTTCATCTTCTATTTCACAGTTTTCAATAAATTTTTCATTTGTGTAAGGAGTATTAAACATTTCAGGCAATGTCACTAGTCGGGCTTCATTATCTGAAGCTTTTTTAATTATTTCAACAGCATGTTTGATGTTTTCTTCTTTATTGTCCACAACATTCATTTGACATGAAGCTATTTTTAATTCTTCCATAGTTATCCCTTTTTATTTAATAAATACTTTTCATATAAAAAAACTTTTTTTAATAAGATTTTTTAAATAATTAATTAGTGATTTATCATGCCTGATTTAAGTAATTTGAGTATTCGTTATTTCCAAGTTCTCATAGCTATTGCAATATTATTCATGGCTTATGGATATATTTTTAAAATTTCTGAATTCTATTTTTCTTCTATAGGAATAATATTGGCTGTAATTGTATTTGGGTACTTAAAAATAAGATATTCAAAAGAATAAAATTATGCAAGGTGTTATATTATAACAAATTATAATATAATTTAAAGTATTAAATTTATAGAAGTGATTAATTATGTATGAAGTGGAAATTGACCGTAATATCTGTGTAGGTTGTGGAGCTTGTACTAAAGCTTCCCAGACAATATTTTTAGATGATGATAAAAAAGCTAATGTAAAAGGAGCATATATTGATGAGGATGATATTTTAACAATATTAATACGTAATGTATGGGAAATAAGAGTACCTGCCAGTATATGTCCTAATCAAGCAATAAGAGTTTATGATGATGATACTGGTGATGAAATAGAAATTGAACGTAATGCAAAATTAGAGGAGTAAATGATTGACATGTTAGATTTATTTCCAGAGGGTGATGTAAGAAAATGGAAATTATTCATTTCTTATCCATCAAATGATACTAAAGATTATAATATTTTTGTAGAAAGAATGTCATCAGCTACAGAGGCATTTGAATGGGATGATGTTACAGACATGGGCGAGAATTTTGCAAAAAATATAGATTCTGCAGATGTTTTAATGGTTTTATCTGGTTTATGGTCACAAGATAAGGATTTAATTATGAGACACGTGAATTATGCTAAAACATTTGAAACACCTATTATTGCAGTTAGACCATATGGTGCAGAAGAAATTCCATCTGAGCTAAATGAGGATGTTGATAAGGTTATAGGTTGGAATACTGCTTGTATTGTGGATGCAATATTGGAAGTTTGTGGTGAAGAAGATTCTTGTTCATTATAATTTCTTCACATTTTTCTTATAGGAATGAATCTAGTGTTGTTGCTTTTTGTTTAAGCAAATCCAATGGGGGATTCATTGAAATAAATTCCATTTGTAACTTTTCCAATTCTTCTTTTGCATTATCTGTTATATCTGGTGCAACTATTATTCCACGTACAAATTCTTTATTATCCTTAAAACAGTCAACATATCTTTTTAATTGTTTAACAGCATTAGTACCTGCTTTTCTACTTTTAAATTCTAAAATCATTAATTTTTCATCTTTATCTGTTCCCATCAAATCGATAAAACCGTTATCTGTCTGATATTCTCTTCTGGTTGGTCTAAATCCAGGTTCTATTAATTCGGGCTGTTTCCAAGCTAAGTCCACCATATGTTTTTCATATCCTCTGATTTCTAATTCTTTTGTATCTAATATATTATAATAAGTAGCACTATAAACCTCATCCAGATATACTTTTATTTCTTCATTTGGCTTGATTTTTTTACTAGTTAATATAATCATATCCTCATTTAAAGACACATTATTTTTACATCCGGGAGCTTGCCAATTTACAGGGTCAAGTTCTAATTCTTGATGTATTGCAAATGTTCCATCTTTTTTTATTAATACTAATCTATCGCCTTTACCTAGTTTACTACGGGCACGACCTTCATACTCTACATGACAGTTAGCAAGGATTATAATCATTGCTTTTTTTCTAAATCCTTCATCAATAAGTTCATATGCCTCATTTATAGTAGGATTATCAACAGTTTTATATTTAATATACTATTCCTCCAAAGTTTAACTAAACTATTTAAATTATGTTATGTTATATTATATTATAGTATTTATTAAATACTACATTATAGTATTATGGAGAAAAATATATGCCTAAAAATAAAACATTGGGGTTCATATTAATAATAGCATTCACATTGATAGGTCTTTTACTTACCAGAATAGGTATCAGTTACTTATTAGTCTTATTATTAATAGGTTTAGGTGTATCTTTTCTATCAAAAAGTAAATTATATGCAATTTTAACAGGTATGGCATATGCTATTGTAAGTTATATTATTACATATCCTGCAGGTTTATTTTTAGCACAATACATGCCAACATCAAGTGTAGTAATAAAAACAAATCCAATAGCAGTTGCAATGGATTTATTAATGGGTGCATTAATACCA
The DNA here is from genome assembly GCA_015062815.1 of Methanosphaera stadtmanae. GTDB lineage: Archaea > Methanobacteriota > Methanobacteria > Methanobacteriales > Methanobacteriaceae > Methanosphaera > Methanosphaera stadtmanae_B. The sequence goes on from SUTP01000007.1 coordinate 25,067, forward strand.
ACAATATTTGCAATAATAATATGTGGTATTAGTGCAGTAATAGGTGCAGGTATTGCAAATTATATACGTAAAGATAATTCAGATAATGAAAATAAATCTGATGGTTATCATTTTGATGTAGAAGGTAAAACCAAAACTAATAATAAAAACAACAGTAAAAGAAATAAAACCAATAAAGGAAAATTTATGAACCCTATTCAAAAAGCAAAAATGAAAAAACAAAATGAAGAATAGTGATTTAATGACTGACATAATTATTGTAGGTGCCGGAACTGGTGGATTAAGTGTAGCCAGAGAACTATCCCATAATCCCAATATAAATATCAAAATAATCGAAAAGGGTCCTTTAGCTGAAGCTAAAGATGCATATAAATATTATGATGTATGGGATAAAAATGAAATGGAATTAATCAAAACAAATGTGGCTGGTGGTTCATCATTAGTCATAGCAGGAAATTTTGTTCCATCATTAGTTAATGAATTATTAGAATTAGGTATTGATATAAAACCACAATTAGAACAATTAATTGATGAAATCGGAATTCAAACCATGCCTGAATCACATGTTGGTAAGATTAACAATTTATTAAAAGATGCTGCAGAAGAATTAGGCTTAGAAATGCAGGAAATGCCAAAAGGTATTAATCCAGAAAAATGTAAACAATGTGGTAAATGTGCATGGGGTTGTCCACATGGTGCCAAATGGAGTAGTTTAGAAGATTTGAAAATAGCTAAAGAAAATGGGGCTCAATTATTACTTAATGAATCTGTTTTAGGATTGATTGTAGAAGATAATAAAATTAAAGGAGTAAAAACAGATAAAGGTAATCAATACTTTGCTGATGTGGTTGTATTGGGTGCTGGAGGTATGGTAACTCCAAAATTACTACGTTCTGCTGGAATAAATGCAGGTGAAACTTTTGCCGTTGATCCATTCATAACTGTCGGAGGTTATTATAAAGGTGCAAAACAGGATAATGAAATTCAGATGAATAAATTTATAAAATTACCTCATATAGTAATTTCTTCACATACAAGTCAGTTTTTATTGCCTAAAATTCAGGAAACACATCCAGATGCAACAGTTGATGATATAATAAGTTTCATGATTAAAGTACCTGATAATTTAAAAGGTCATGTATACTTAAATGAAGTTGTTAAAGGAATAGACTTTGAAGATGCATCATTACTTGCAAGAGGTGCTGCCATTGCAGGAAGTATCCTAGTTAAAGCAGGTGCTGATATCAAAAGTATATCCTCTACACATGTACGTGGTGCTCATTTAGTAGCTTCAGCTAGAATTGGGGATGTTGTAGACACTAATTTAGAAACAGAAATTGAAAATTTATATGTTGCAGATGGTAGTGTATTACCAGAAGCACCAGGTTTACCTCCAATATACACTATTCTTGCTTTAAGTAGGAGGTTAGGACAATATTTGGCTGATAAATATTAATCAGCTTCTATTTTTTATATGGGCTGTTATTATAGTAAAACTAGAAGAATTGACAGTTAATTCTTTATTATCAACAGTAACATAAAAATTTTTACCTTTTTTAGTAACAATACTATTTTTATCTTCAATTAATTTAATACAATACTCTACAACATCTTGGTTTTCAATTTTTAGATTTTTACCTATTCTTTGAACTCCCAATTCTGTTGTATGTATTTTATCGACATTACTAAGTAAATAATTTTTATAATTCATTTTATCCCTTAATAAAAATGAATAGAATAGTTAAAATTCTATTTTTTCAATAGTTTCTGCAGTATCTTCTATTTTTTGTCTAAGATTTATTCTGTTACTTGTCCATCTAAATAATTTTAAATCTGAATGAGTTTCAGGATATTTAGGTACAGCACTACAACCACCATCAGGTATAATAGAAGTTTCATAAGTACCTATTTCTTGACCTATAGCTTCTATTTCTAGTTTATCAAAACTTATTAAGGGACTAAATATAGGTAATCTACAATAATATCTTGAAGATTTTATATTATCTAATGTTTGTGAAGCTACCTGTCCTAAACTACTACCATCAACAACAGCATGGGCATCTATTTTTTCAGCAACTATATCTGCAACCTGGTACATTCCACTTTTACACAATACACACGTCATACGTGGTGGAGCTTCTTTTATAATGTATTCTAAATAATCACCATATTTAATAGTGTACAATTCAACTTCAGAACCTGCAGAATATTTTTGTAACTTACGAGTATTTTCAATTACTTTATCTAAAGTTCCTGAAGTATAAGGTGCATTATCACAGTGCAGTAATGCAACAGAACAACCTCTTTTTAACATTTGATATACTGCAACAGGTGAATCAATACCTCCAGACATTAGACAAATTACTTTTCCTTGACTTCCCACAGGTAAACCACCAAGTCCCCTTATTTTTTCATGATACATATAAGTTTTATTTTCACGTACTTCCACATTCAAAACAAAATCAGGATTAGATAAATTTACTTTAGCATTAGTCAAATCAACAACTACACTTCCACAATAAGCTGCTATTTCCTGACTACTATAATTATGTTCACCTACTCTTCTACAACGTATAGCAAATGAATCTTTTTCAGGATTAAATTTACCTTGTTCAATGATTTTAGGAATAATTTCTTTAATTAAATTAGTAATATCCTCTTTAGTAGTTTTAGTTTCAATAATAGGACTGTAAGATGTTATTCCAAAGATTCTTGACAAAGTGGATCTTACTTTTTCATCATCTTCTTTAGTAAGTAATGTTATACGACCTTGATTATTTTTAAAACTACATTTAAGTTCTGAACGAATATTATTCATTAATATCTTTTCGAATTTACGTCTTATTTTGGGACTTTTTATTCCAATTTCTCCATATCTAACAAAATATCTCATAAACAAACACCTATAACTCTGTAATGAATTTACTTAAATTATCTAAATTTTTAATTTCAAAAATCTCTGCTCCAGCTCTTCGATAATCTTCCACACAACTGGTTGGAGTATTCCATCGTTTTTTTGATTCAGGATTCAATATAACTACTCTATCACTTTTTTGAACCATTTCTTTTAATATTTCTGCACTTTCTAAAATTCCATTTTCTCTTTTTCCATTCCAATCTCTGCAATCTGTTAAAATAATGACTATTGTTCTATGATTTAATCGGGTCTCTTTTAAAAATTTTTTAAAAGGTTTTGCCATGTCTGAACTTCCATGTATCATTCCCTTCATCATTCTTTTAGCATAAATATTTTCATATGATTCATAATAAGATTCACTATTTAATTCATTTGTTGTTTCAATAAGTTTGTTGTCAAATTCATAGCTTTCTATTCTATCAAATGATTTTTGACAACCATATAATATAGTAAAAAACCAGGTACTAATCCAATCACATGATCCACTTATATCATTTAAGAAAATATGTCTACTTTTATGTATTTTCGGTTTAGCTTGATATAATTTAATTAATTTTCCACCATTTTTTAAGTTTTTACGTATGGTTTTTGGCATATCAATACTATTTGAATTCATTCTTTTTTTACGTTTAGTTCTTTTATTAGCAATTTTTTCAGAAAGTTTTCGGCATAAATCTAAAATTCTTTCATCAAAACTATTTATATTATTTATATCCGTTTTTAATAAATCTTTTTCATGAATTCTATTTTTTTGAAGTGCTTCTGGATCAAATGTTGGTGGTAACATATCATCAAGAGTTATTTCAGCAGGTTCATCACTTGTTCCCTTAACTTCCTGTACAACTTCAGAATCATTTTGGAGATTATTTGAACTTAATTCGGGATCTTTAAAAGTAGTATCATAAGGATTAACTTCATCCACAACTTCAAAAACTTCATCAAATGATTGATTAAATTTCTCTATATCATAATTATCTTTTACATAGACACTTTGTAGAGCATTTTTCATTTCATCTCTATTAAAATCATCTTTCACCAAATCCCAGACATCACAAGCCGTCTGTGTACTTCTTATACTCACAGCCACACCTTTATCTCTTAATTGATTTGATAATGCCACAATTCTTTTGTTAACCATTTGATGTAATCTCCAATTATTTTTATATTAAAGTGGTTTAATAGTTATTGTTGTAAACAATATTATATCTTTATTAATTATTAAAGATACTATTTTTCATAAATCCATATTAAATAAGTTCTGATACTATATTATTTATCTTTTTTTTTTCTTTGAATATATTTTAGATTTTCTATATTGGATTAATAAATAAAGTAATTATAAAAATATATGATTTTCTACGTTATTTGGAATAATAACAACTTATAAATTCTATAAAAAGTGTTTAAACACGTACTCTTTTTATTAGATACATAACTATTTAACTTATTGAAGATATAATAATATCATTAGTCTTTCTAAGATTAATAATACTCTAGATTAGAGACCTTAATGTTTTAAGATGTATAATTGTTTAATCATTTCTAGACAAAACATATAAAAAATTACGAGGTTATGAAAATTTTCAAATCGAATCAAAGGAGGTATTTTCTTCAATAAGAAATATATTTTCTTAACATGTATGATGGTTCTGTTATTTGCGACTTTATCAGTAACAACAGCTACAGACATCAATGATAACAGTACAACTATCACACAAACTACACACGCAACAGATACCTCTCATGTTATAGAAAACTTAGAAACGAATAAAATAAATAAAGATAATTACAATAGTGGCTTGGATACTAGTAACTCAGCCACTACAAATAGCATAGGCGAAAAAAATACTAGTCAGACATCAAATAGTTCAAAGATATCTAATGATGCAACTACAAATACACAAGATCAGCTTAATGCAAAAACAAATCAGAAACCAGAAGGGCTAAAAGCAAGTGCTACATATACTCCTACTACCTGGTATGAATTCAGATCAATCTTTTACGATTATAATACTCCTGAAAACATAACAATAGAACTGGTTGAAAATGGAGTTTATACTATAACAGATTCCTTAACATTCTCTTCAAATTATAATATTAAAAACGTCACAATAATTGGTAATAATGCTACATTCACTACAGCTGATCATCAATACCGATTTATGCAGATAAGTAATTCTATGAGTGACTATTTTATTATCAACATTACCAATGTAACATTCCAAAGTCTTGGTAAAGGGGGAGAACAAGGTACTGGTATTAGTGGTGGAGTATTTACTTCTTCTAGTGGAGGTAAATTTAATTTATCTATAGATTATTGTACTTTTGAAGATAGTCAAGCTAGAAATGGTGCAGTGTTCAATTTTGAATGCGGTAATGATTATAATAGAGCACATGTTACAATCAATAATTCCAAATTCATGAATTCTTATACTGACAATCATGCAGGAGTAGCGAGTCTTAAATACGCTGATTTAGTAATTGATAACTCCGAATTTATTAATTCGACCTCTTATTTTATTGGTGGAACTTTATTCATGAATTCTGGTAAATTGAATGTAACTAATTCTGTTTTTGATAATGGGAAAAGTATGGGAAATAAACCTTACACTGCATCATATGATAGATCTGATTTTTCAGGAAGTGCAATACATATTTGTTCATATGATGATACATATATAGCTAACAATACTTTTAAAAATAATTATGCAGTCGAAAGTGGTGCAATAGCTTTCCATAAAACTGGTGGTGGTTATGATAAACAAGGAACTATTTCTATAATTAATAATACCTTTTTAAATAATTCTGCAGCATATGGTGCAGCTATAGGTATATTTGTATCACAAAATATGGTTATTGCAAATAATAGTTTTATAAATAACTCTGTTTTTGGTAGAAATACTTCTGAAACTGCAAAAGGTGGAGCTCTTTATTTGGATAGTACTGTCAGAGGTTTAACTTTTGAGAATAACTCTTTTGAGAATAACTCTGCATATTATGGTGGAGCAGTTTATGCTGAAAATAATTTAGCATCTACAAATAATACTTTTGTAGGTAATAATGCTACATATGGTGGAGCTTTAGCTGTTAAAGAATCCACTGCTAGGCTTACAGGTATAAGTGATACTTATGAAAATAACACTGCTGTTTATGGTGGAGCCGTTTATGGTACTTCATGGGCTACTATAATCTCTAAAAATGGTACATTTAATTCTAATAATGCAACTTTTGGAGGAGTAGCTTATATAGGTGGAGAATCTCAGTTCAATACAGAATGTGATGTATTTGATAATAATACTGCTACTCGTGGTGGAGTTTTCTATGTAAATAATACAGATAGATCAATTGAAGCAGAAGGTTCTAATTACACTAATAATAAAGCTACTGAATATGGTGGAGTATTATATGTTGAAAGTGGATTTGTGGATTCTGATGATGAAACTTACAGTAATAATACTGCATTAATTGGTGGTGCAATTTATAACCTGGCTGGTACTGTAGATAGTATTAATAATAATCTTATTAACAACAGTGCAGAGTATGGTGGTGCAGCATTTATATCAGAAAACGGTACTCTTATTAAACAAGCAGGTACTGATATCAATAACACAGCAATTATTGGCGGAGCAATATACAATAATGGTACTTTAAGAAGTACTGGAAGTACCTTTGAAGATAATAATGCTACCATTGGGGGAGCTTTATTCAACAATGGAAACTCTATTATCAGTACAGATACATTCAAAAACAATAATGCAACCCTTGGAGGAGCAGTATATAATAATGCTACATTAAGCACAACTTCAAACACATTTATAGGCAATAATGCTACTAATGGTGGTGGAATACTTGATAATGGTACTCTTAGTGGTACTGGTAACAATTATTATAATAACACTGCATTAGAAAATGGTGGGGGAGTTTATTCCTGTGCAGATAATAATGTTGTAATTGAAGACATTACATTTGAAGGAAATGTTGCAGGTCAAAACGGTGGAGCAATCTACACTGAAAATAATGTAATCATTAATTCTTCACATGATGTTAAATATATTAATAACAGTGCAGTTAATGGTGGAGCTGTATATTTAAGTAATGCCAGCAATCTTATTACAAGTGGAGATGAATTCATAGCAAACAATGCTACTCTTGGTGGTGCAGTATACGCTTCAGCAAATAACACAGTAGTAGTTAAAACCAAAACAATATTTGATTCTAATAATGCTACTAATGGTGCAGCAGTATACTTAAGTGATTCCACAGTATTAAATTCTACCAGCGGAGTATATAAAAATGGTAATGCTGTAAATGGTAGTGCAATATACGCACAACAAGGCAGCGAAATAGTATCAACTAATAATGAATTCACAGGTAACAATGCAGATTATGGTGCAGTATACTTTGATGAAGGAGTAATTACCACTACATTGTCTAATAATAATTACACAGATAATACAGCCAAACAAGGAGCAGCAATTTACACTAAATCAGATATAAACACAACAAGTGTAAGTTTCACAGGTAACAATGCAACCCTTGGTGGAGCAATTTACTTAGATGGTGTAACTTATAATTCAAATCAAGATACATTCACATCAAACAATGCAACAAATGGAGGAGCAATATACAGTGATAATTCATTAATAAACCTCTCATCAACATTTACTAAAAATGATGCTGAAAAGGGTGGTGTAATATACCTAGATGGAAGTTCTGTAGTTAACTCTACTGGAAGCACATACCAACAAAATAATGCTAATCTTGGTGGTGTTTATTATGTTGATGAAAATGCTAATGTGAATGTTGACACAGATTCATACACAACTAACACGGCAACAGATGGGGCTGTTTTCTATAATAAAGGAAATGTAACTTCTACAGGTACTGTATATACTAAAGGCTCAGCAGAAAATGGTGGGGTATTATACAATGATGTTGATGCAGTTTACACATCAACTAAGGATGTATACACATCAAACAATGCAGTTAATGGAGCAGTTATAGTTAATGAAGGAAATGTAACCATAACAGAATCAATAATAGATTCTAATACTGGTACAAATTCTGTGATATTAAATAATAAAATATTAACATTAACTAATAATAATGTATCAAAAAATGTTGTAACAAGTGATGACGGATATGTTATCCTAAATAATGTAGACACAGCAACTATTGTTGATAACTTATTTGATTCAAACACAGACTTTAAACGGGATATGCTTCTTGGGGAGATTAAACCTCAAAGCATCACTGGAAATACTTATATTAGTAATTACTTAAATGATACATTTGAAGTACCTGATATCGTGGAAATACCATTGGATGTATTGGAATATTATGTAAATATTACACTTAATTTAAGTGATATTTATAATGATACAGTAAGAAATGGTACTATTACATTCTATGATGAAAATTTCAAAATAATAGGTAGAGCTAATGTAGAAAATGGTAATGCCAGTGTAAGAATTTACAGAGTTGACCTTGATAAATCAGTTACTAATGTTACTGTTGTTTATCAGTCTATTGATGAAAGTTATCAGCCAATGAAGGCTAAAACAGAAGTTCACTTGGGTAAACCAACTAGAATAGTAATTGATCCTATTAATCAGACATATGTGGATGATAAAGTAAATGTTACAGTTAGATTATATGAAGTAGAAACTCTTAATCCATTGGAAAATGCAAACATAACTGTCTATATAAATGGTACAAAATACACTGGTAATACTGCTGATAAAGGATATATAGTAATTCCTGATATTAGTTTCAATCACACTGGTAATTACCTGGTAAATGCTACATTTGAGGGAAATAGTACACATGAATATAGAACGGTTAATGCTACAATTCCAGTAGTTAAAGTTCCAACTCATCTAAATATGAGTCTTCCAACTAATGTAACTCATCCTGATGATCAAGGTTATATCAATGTAACATTATATGATTCAAGAGATAACAGCACAATATCTGCTTTCAATATAACATTAAATGTTACAGGTAAATCTGGATATGTTGCTTTACCTGATGAAAATGGTAATATAAGTTACTTGTTCACAGCTTATGAATCTGGTCATATTCAGGTAGTAGCTTCAGTACATGAATCTAATGATAAATACTTAATTCCATCAGAAATAGAAGGGGAATTATTTATTGAACGATATCATACACATTTCCACAGTAATAATACAGCAATATTGATTGATGGAAATCCAACTAATATCACATTTACATTATATGATATAGAGGATACATTAATAGCTAATAAAGAAATTAATGTAACCATTTATGAAAATGGTGAAGAAATAAGTTCTACAATTGTAAATACAGGGGATGATGGTACTTACACTGTAAGTTATGTACTTGATGCAAATGATAATGTTACAATAACTGCATATTGTACTGATAATTATAAATATAGAAATTCATCCTTGCCGGTTCACCTTATTGCTGGTAAAAACAGCACATGGGTTGCAGTAAGTCCTGAAAATACATATGTAAATAGAACAACAAATATTAGAATCGATCTAAGCGAAAATGGAAATAATCCATTTACTGGAAATGTAACATTGACTGTTGGTAATTTTGAACCAGTAACAGTAGAAGTTATAAATGGTCAAATAAATTATACAAATGATTCATGGACATGGCCTGAATTTACCAATGTTCCTATCAGTGTATCTTATGAAGGTGATGAAAATCATACTGACTCATCAACCACATCTACATTCACAGTATTCAGAGCTGGTACAAATACTACAATTGATGTTATAGAAACATTAGATACTAATACAGTAATTGTAGGTAATGTAACCAGTGAAGGTTATGGTCCAATAAATATTGGAAATGTAACAATAACCGCAGAATATACTAATATCACAACAGGTCTTCGTGAAACAATAGATCTTGGAAATGTCACAGTAGTAAATGGTGAATTTACGTTAACTACTGATAAATTAGAAGTTCTTGAATCAGATTATGGTGGATATGATATTAAAGCTAAATATAATACAAATAATGTATTCTATGAAAGTCAAGCAAGTACAGGAACTATTAAGATTACATCATTTAAAAATACAACAATAAAAATAACAAATAATCCGTCAACAATTGTAGGTACTCAGGAAGGTATTGTCTTCTCATTACATGATAACTTAGGTGAACCTCTTGCAAATAAAACTTTAATTATTACAATTAATGGTACGGATTATGTAAACAGTAACCAGACAACTGATAATAATGGTCGTGTAATAATATACACTTCATTTGATCATGTTGCATTAAATAATATTAGTGCAATATATGAAGGTGATAATTATTATAATACTTCTAGCAGTATATCAAATATTACAGTAAAACAAAGAACAATAACTATAGTTACTGTTCCATCACCAATACATGTGTATGATAACATAACTATCAATATAACCTTAAAGGATATTGATGGAAATCCAATAGCAGATCAAAATATTACAGTTAGTGACCAAGAACATCAAGGTACTTATGTCACTAATGAGAATGGTACTGTAAGTATTGATGTCATATACACATCATATGGTATTAAAAATGTCACAGCAGAATATCTAGGATCATTATTCTACATACATTCTAACAGTACGGATATTATACAGGTGTTAAGATTAGATACTATATTAAATGTTACTGCTAAAAGTCCTGTAATAATTGGTAATGTAACTAAAATAGAAGGTTATCTTGTATTACACAATGGTACACCTATAGCTAATGCAATCATATCCATGTATATAAACAATGCAACTGAAGCAATATCTTTAACTACAGATGAAAATGGTTATTATTATTATAATTATACCACAGAACTTGTAGGAAAAAATAATGTAAGAGTTGTATTTGAAGATACAAATGCTTATTGGGGCTTTGAAGACAGTCAGGCATTCATAGTTAAAAAATATATAACAGATATTTCAGTAAGTGCAGATAAACTGATTAAAGTAGGAGAATCCACAAATATTACAGGAATACTAGAAGATGAATTTGGTAATATATTACCAAATAAATTAGTTAATTTAACCGTCAATGGTGAAGTAGTAGGACATGATTATACTGATGTTGATGGAAGTTATAAATTCACATTCACTCAACCAAAATCAGGTCTATATAACATAACTGTAAACTTCACGGGTGATAATAAATACACTGCATCTTTTGATACTTATCAAATTAAAGTAGATAAAGTACTCACACATATTAATATTACTGGAACATCTCCGGTAAATTATGGTGACCTCATAGAAGTAACTGGTGTATTATTTGACGAATATGATAATTTATTAGCACGTCAAAATATCACAGTATATATTAATGGAACTGAAACTGCAAACATAACTAGTCATGGTGCAGGATACATAGAATATTCCTATAATGCTAATGCAACTAATTTACAAAACATCACATTTAAATTCAATGGTACTGATATGTATTATGAATCAAACAACACGTATCAGGTAAATGTTTTAAGAATTTACACTCATTTCATGAATTTAAATGCTTCAAACGTGGAATTAGGACAAAATTCAACAATCATGGGATATTTAGTTGATGAAACAGGTAAAGGTCTCAAAAACACAGAATTTAATGTAACACTCAATGATAATGAATCTACAACAAAAACTGTTACAACAGATAATGAGGGTTATTTCAACTTTGAATATAATTCAACAGTTATTGGAATAAACACTGTAACACTTAGTTATGCTGGAAATTATTCGCATGAAGCAGCTGATGATTATGTAACATTCACAGTTGAAAAATTAGATGTGTTCATTGAGGCTAATGTAACAAATGCAAAAGCAGGTAACACAACAATACTTGTTAACGTGACTGATGAGGAAGGCAATCCAATACCTGAAGGTACAGTATTAATCTTATATGATGAAGATGATGAACCAATAGGTAGTGGAAGAGTCAATGAAAACGGTACAGTAGAAATAAGTGTTCCATTAGAACCAGGAATACAAGATTTAATAATTGTATATAATGGTACAGACGACTTATACAAATATGCTAGTACAATATTAACTGTAAATATACCTAAATATGTATTAAACTTAACTATAAATGACATAAATGATACAAAAGTAAGAAACTCTACAAACATCACAGGATTCCTATTCTATGAAGATTTAGAAGAAAATCCTATAAGTGGAGAAAATGTAAAAATTTATGTTGATGGAATAGAAATAGCAACAGTTCAAACAGGAGAAGATGGAAACTATTCATATCAATATGACGCAACAACTTCTGGATTTAAAGAAGTTTTAGTTGTATATGAAAGCAATGATACTCATTCAAGAATAGAAACAACATCTAATTTCACAGTTGTTAAAATTAATACTAATATGACTATTGTAGATATTGCTAATGTCACTGTTGATGATAATAGTACTATAACAGGCGTATTACTAGATGAATTTGGTTTATTTATTCCAGAAGCAAGTTTAACTATTGAAATTAATGGTATTAACTATACCAGCACCACTGATGAAAATGGTGTATTTAGTCATGTTTACACTACAAGTGTTATTGGTGTAAATAATATTACCGTTTATTATGGTGGTAATGATACATTTAATGTATCAGTAAATATGAGTTCATTCAATGTTACTATGCATTCAACTAATGTTTCTGCTAATATTAGTAATCCATTACCTGGTAGAAATCTAGTTGCTGTTAATGTTACTGATGAAGACGATAATAATGTTGTCACAGGATCTGTAGTCATTAAAGAAAATGATGAAATTATTGCTGAAGGCATTATTGTTGATGGTAAATTGGTAACTGTTGTGAATCTAGAACCAGGAAATCATACTTTAGTAGTTGAATATCTTGGAATACCTAACTATGCAGCTAACAGTACTGAATTTAATGTGACTATTCCTAAATATGGTACCACTATTGTACCTGAAGCAGTCAATATTGTTAAATTGAACGATACTGTTGTAATTAATGGTACACTTGTTGATGAGTATAATAATCCAGTTGCTTCCACAGAAATAAATATTTCCATTAATGGAGTTAATGTAACCGTGCCTGTCAATGAAGAAGGTTTCTTCACTTATACTAGCACGGCTAACATAACTGGATTGAACAATGTATCTATTATATATGAAGGTAATGATACATACGCGGATAGTAATGCTTCATTTAACTTCACAGTTGTACCAATATATACTCAAATTAGTGCTAATGCAACATCTCCTATTATAATTACTAATAATACTACTATTAGTATAATATTAAAAGATGAAAAAGGAAATAGTATTTCTGGTGCATTAGTTGAGATTTGGATCAATGGTAAACTTAATCAAACAGTTACAATGAATGATGTAAATTATGATTATGAAGTTCCTACCGATACATTAGGTCTAAATAATGTAACAGTTATATACAGAGGTAACGAGAATTATACTGCCGTTAACGCTACAACTAATTTCTTAGTAGATAAGATGTTTACTGCTGTTAATGTTAGTGCTGTTAGTCCGATTAAGGTTGGTGCTAATACTACTGTTGGTGGTAG
>SUTP01000066.1 GCA_015062815.1 Methanosphaera stadtmanae
GGTATGAGTCTTACTACATTGCCACCTGCAACATTGATGATTACACCATTTTCAAGAGCTTTGTTAACTAAATCTCCACATTCATAATTTAGTTCCATTCCTATCATCATACCTAATCCTCTTACTTCGACAATACAATCATGTTTTTCTTTAAGAGTACTTAATTGATCTCTGAAGTATTGCCCGTTTTCTGTGGATTTAGTGAGTAAATCTTCTTCTTCAATAATATCCAGAACTGTTGAAGCTGCTTTACATGCTATTGGTGTTCCTCCAAAGGTGGTTCCATGATCACCAGGACCAAATACATCTGCAATTTCCTCATTTGCAAGTACAATTCCCATAGGTATTCCACCAGCTACTGCTTTTGCACTTGAAGTTATATCAGGATATACGCCATATATTTCTGATGTGAATAATTTTCCTGTTCTTCCAAATCCTGTTTGTACTTCATCAAAAATTAATAATACTCCTTTTTCATCACATAATTCTCTTAATTGTTTGAAGTATTCAACATCAGGTACTCTTACTCCACTTTCTCCCTGTACAGGTTCTACAAGTATTGCAGCAGTATTTTCATCTATTGCTTCTTTTACTGCATCAATATTGTTGTATTCAACATGTGTAAATCCCTCTGGTAATGGTCCAAATCCATGATGGAACTTATCTTGTCCTGTTGCTATTAATGTTTCGAAGGTTCTTCCGTGGAATGAATTTTTCATTGTGATTATTCCACTTTTTTGTGTGTATTTTTTAGCAAGTTTTATTGCTCCTTCGTTTGCTTCTGCACCACTGTTTGCAAAGAATACTTTGTCATGAGGTGAAAGTTCCACTATTTTTTTAGCATATTCTGCCTGTTCTTCAGTGTAGTATAAGTTTGATACATGAATGAGTTTTTGTATTTCCTCTGATATTGCTGCTACGAGTTTGTCATGTGTATGACCAATATTGTTTACTGCAATACCAGCTACACAGTCTATATATTCATTTCCTTCTTTATCATATACAATACTACCATGTGCATGATCTATTACTAAATCTCTTCCATAAGTATTCATGATATATTTATCTACCGTGTTTTTAACTTCTTCGGTATTCAATTTAACATCTCCATAAATAAATAATAATGATTTTTAATAAATTAATGAACTTTAAAAAAATAACTAATTATTCATCAATTAAATATCTGTTTAACTTGGATAATAACACTTACTAAAATACAACAATCCCTAGAAAACTTAAGGTTTTAAACATCAAATACAATATTTATCAGATCATGTCTACAGAGTAAGTGATGCTATATACTAGTTTCAGCTTACTTGGAATGTAATAGAATTTTAGGAAAAGTAGCCTAATGATTTAGAAAAAATGTTAATTACTAAAAAAATAAAACTATACCTATGAATCAAAAAAATTTAATATTAATATGTATAACTGCCGTGTTATGTGTAGCCATTATTTGTGGAACAATATTACTGATGAATAACCAAAAATCGGATGATATAATTAACAATACAACTTTAAATAACTCTAATAATACAGATACAAATAATACAGTTAAAACTACAGCTTCAACCACTGCCCAGGTAGATGATAACAGTAATGTTTATGGCGAAGTAGTTCATAATGGTAATAAAGATTATTCACATTATAAGTGTGGTGGACACATAATTTATAATGGAATGGATGGAACATGCAATAAATGTGGTGCACATTTCTATGGAGACAATCGTGTGGACTAAAATAAATTAATTATATATTTTTAATTCTTTTTTTTGTTTATATTCTTATTAGATTGCAATAAAGAACCATATTTCTCTTTTATCTTTTAATTAAATTCTTCTATTAAATCAGCTAATCTCCCAATAGGAATTTTATTTTTAATACCTATATCTTTGAAATAACATTTTATAATAAAATCGATTATAAAATCTAAATTGTCTTTAAAATCAATATATTTATTATTAATTAGATAAAAAATAATTATTATATTTTAATATTTTTTAATTTATGATATGACATATACTTTCAGATGTCTTTACGCGATAAAATATAATAAATGTTTAAAGGAGGGGTGTTTTAGTGTATTGTCCAAATTGTGGTTATGAAAATAGAGATGATGCCCATTTTTGTAAAAAATGTGGTGCAATGTTTAACGCAACACCAAATAATAATGTTCATCCTTCGAATAATCATGTTAATTCATCGAATAACAATCTCTTAATAATAGGTATTACAGTAATTATTATAATAGCTATTATTGCAGGAACCGTTATATTTTTATCTAATGATGGGTTTACTTCACAAAATAGTTTAGATAATATATCTAATCAAAATAACACAAATAATCAAAACTCAACACAAACTGATAATTCAAATAATAATGGTTTAAAAATTATTAGTGGAACTTTTACGACGGGTAGTCCATTACCTGCCAAGACATATATTACAGTGAATGTAGGTGAAAAACATGCTGGTGAAAATGTTAAAATCAGAGTTTTTTACACACATGATGGTTCTAAATTAAATGCAGGCAATATTGTTCCAATGACTGTAGATAATACAGGTCATTTTACAATGAACACACTAAATAGTCTTAATCATTACCCAGATCATGCATCTATAACATTATACGATGGAGATGGAAATATTGTAGATACCATGGAAGTAGATATGGAACCAACCAGTGGACTTCAATACTTCTGATGATTATAACTTGCTTAAATATATTTTTTAGTTTTGTAAAATTGTATATGCTTTTTTTTGTGAAAAAATATACAATTTTTCTATTTTTTTATCGTTAATTTTAAAATTATAATAATTTAAAGATTTTTATCTAAGGTACTGTTTTTTTAATTATATTACTTAATCATGAATAAAATTCTATTATACTTTTTATTATTAATAAATATATTTTATAAAGTTATACAAAATTATATATTCTTTTTTAAATATACTTTTAAATAAATATAATGGAAATAAAAGAATTTTTAATCATTATTTCCTATATTAAACTATAATATAATAGAATATTAGACGATTGAATGTGTGTAAAGATATAAAAAAATATTACACTCTTCAATAGGTAAAATTTTAAATAAATAGTTATATTCTTCAATTTAGGTGTGATATATATGGAATATGGAAAAATTATCGATAATGCAGTTCATTATGTATTTAATGATACTAACAAGTTCATTAAATTAGCTATTCCTAACATTATAGTTGGGGTAATGCTTGCATTATGCATTATACCCATTTATTTTTCAGCTGGCGGTATTTATAATGTTAATCCTGTATCTGTATTATTTGGTATGAGTATTTTGGGTATAATTACTTTTATTATAGGTGTAATTGTAGCTATTATTGATTATGGTATTATGATTGGAGTTATAAAAGAAACATTGAAAGGTAATGAATTACCTGATTTAAATATAATAACATTCTTTTCTGATGGGTTAAAAAGTTTTGTTGTATATCTTATATATAATGCAGTAGTTTATGTAATCTTTTTCATATTTGTAGGTTTAGCATTTTCTATCGAATCCGAAGGATTATATGTTATGGGAGATTTAATTTATTTAATCTTATCTCTTATTGTAACGTTACTATTACCTGTTGCTTATGGTAAATTATCAGAATCAAACAGTATTAGTGAAGCATTATCTATAGAAAAAGTATGGGAAATTACTAATAATATTGGATTAGTTGAAATATTTGTATTACTTCTAATAGTTAGTATTTTTACAATAGTAATAGCTGTACTCAGTTTATTTTTACTATTAATTCCACTAATTGGACCAATAATTATTATGATGATAGTTACTTTCTTAGTTATATTTATGGCAAGAATTTATGGATTAATATATTTAGAACAACACAATCAAAGTAATATATATTCCCCATATTCTCAACAACAAGAAAGTCAAATCTATCAACAGAATCAAAATATAAATATTAATACAAAAGTGTGTCCATATTGTGGTCAGCACAATATGATGAATGTAAATCAATGTGTAACTTGTGGAAACCTATTACAAAATGATGAACGAATATCAAATCGCTATGAAACCATTTCTAATTATTCACAGGGTATATTGTGTCCTCAATGTGGAACAGATAATACTAAAGATGCCACTTTTTGTACAAGTTGTGGTACTACATTATCAAATACAACAAATAGGAGTTTCTGTAGAAATTGTGGTTCTCCATTAGATGAAAATGCAGTGTTCTGTGATAATTGTGGTACGAAAAAATGAAAAATTAAATTATTATTGTTGAATTATAATAATTCTTAAATTCATTATTTAATTATAAGTGATATTATGATTATAAGAAAATTAGATTATTTAAAACCTACTCACGATTTACCATTATTCAACTTAGAAATATATAAAAATAAAGAGATTGCTATAATATATGTTGAAAATAGGGGTTATGTGCTTTTTGAAAAAAATAACGAGGAATATAAAAATGTATTTTTTATCAAAACCAATCTCGTGCCTGCTCAATTTTTAGTATCTGATCCTGCTGCTCATATATTAAATGACAAAAATGAATTTATAGGAATTATTTCTTTAATACTGGATGGTATCTATGATGAAAAAATTAAAGAATATGATAAAAAACATCCTGAATTTGTTTTATTAAATTTACTTGATAATTTAAATGAAGGAAATGTAAAATTCATTTCACCAGATACTGAATTATATAATATTGTTGATGATGGTTTTATTCGATTAGAAATTTCAATTTTAGAAAACAAAAATTTATACTAAATTGGTGATTAAGTTTTAATTAAATAGCCTATATATTAGGTGATTTAAATGATATGTAATAATTGTGGTTCTAATAATAGAGATGGTGCAAAATTTTGCAAAAAGTGTGGAACATCTTTAGTTATTTATGATAATAGATCATTTAATAAATCTTCACAAGTTAAAAAAAATGAATCCTCTAATAAAGTAATAATTATTTCTATAAGTATTATCCTCATAACATTAATCATAGCTGGAACAGTATATTTTACTATGAATAATGATGGAAATATAAATTCAAATGACAATCAGAATAATCAGTCAGTTGATACAGTTAAAAAAGTACAGGTAAACACGGCTACATTTTATTTAGATGGTAATCCTAATACGGGTATAACTGCAACAATTAATGTTGGAAAAGAATATACTGGTGAAAATATAGAAATTTTAACTACTTATTCAAGAGATGGATATAATTTAAACAATCCTTCAACTTATGAGAATCATAAGGTAGATGATGAAGGAAATATCGTTATAACTGTATATGATCCTATTCCAAAATATCCTGATTATTGTAATATAAAAATAAAATATAATAATCAAATATATCAATTTGGATGTGACATGGGTAAATATAAAGGTTCACAAACAGTTGTTCCAAAAATGATTGAATAATCTTTTTTACTTCTTTTTTTTTAATCGGTTACATACATGCTTTTTTTCGAAAAAAAATTACCTCCTCTAAATACCCCCTAAAATCATTAGGAATTTTTTCAAAAAATTATAATTACAGTTTTATACATATTATTATTTAGGTGAAAATTACATGAAAAAAGCCGTTATTAAAACAGAAAAAGGTGATATTACATTAGAATTATTCCCTAATGAAGCACCTGGAACAGTTGCAAACTTTGAAAAACTAGCTAATGAAGGATTTTATGATGGTCTAACATTCCACAGAGTTATTCCTGACTTTGTTATACAAGGTGGATGTCCTAGAGGAGATGGAACTGGTGGACCTGGATATACTATAAAATGTGAAGTTGACAATAATCCACATAAACATGGAACCGGTGCATTATCTATGGCTCATGCTGGTAGAGATACTGGTGGAAGCCAATTTTTCATAACACATTCCCCACAACCTCATCTTGATGGTGTTCATACTGTATTTGGTCAGGTTATTGATGGAATGGATGTTGTATATGCAATTAGACAGGGCGATGTTATGAATACTATCATCGTCTCAGATGATTAATTATTTTTAAAGAAAGTATTACTAATTATAAACCAAAATTTATATAAAGTAATAAAGATATATTATGAAATAGAATTTATGTAAATATTCATTCTGACCTCACCTCCCCTAAAAATACATTTTTAATCAAATTTTATTATTATTAAATTAACAAAAATTTCTAATAAAGTTCTATTCGATATAAACTATTTTTATTGAATTATGCATTAAATGAAGATTTATTATTTTTTTAGTTTATTCATTAAACCGGATAGTCTTGCATAGTTGAATAGATATAATTGTACATATCCTGAATATTTGTCAAATTTATCTTGTGCAAACTTCATTATTTTCTTGTTTGAAACTTTTTGATTTTCGAAATATAAGTATGAGGTTATTCTATTGATCCATACATCAACGGGATATGCTTCTGTCTTGTTATATCCATAAAGTAATATGCAATCTGCTACTTTTGGTCCTACTCCTTCTAATTCAAGTATTTTATTAAAAGCTTCATCATAACTCATTTTATTTATTTTTTGATGATAATTTTTCCTGCTTAAAATCATGTCTGTTGAATTTAGCATGTAAGTACTTCTGTATCCTACACCATGATTTTTTAGTTCTTCTTCTGGTATTTCTATGAATTCTTCTTCTTGTGGAAATGTAAAATAGGTAGTATCATCTATAACTAATTTTTCACCATGTGCTTCTCGTATACTTTGTATGGATTTTGTCCATCTTTTTATAGAGTTATTTGCTGAACATATTGATGAAATTATGCATTCGAAGGGGAATTGTGCTTTGTATAATCTTAGTCCTGTATTAAATTGGTACACATTTTTTAATTCTTCATGATTTTGCAGGTATTCATATACATTGCTTATCTGATAATCTAAATCAAATATATAAAATAGTTTATTTCTAAGTTCTTCATCATTTACATCATGGTTTGAATAATATTTTACATTTAATGGATTATTTAATTTATTCTGTGAAAGTTCAACTAGAACTTTGTTATCTTTAAGTTCTATTATTTCAAAAAAACTTCCATTTACATTTATCCATGGCGGCTGACTGGTTTGTCCAGAATAAAGAGTTAATTCTAAATCAAAGTCTCCATCATATTCATCATTATCAATTTGAAATTCATCCTTAATCATAAATAATCACAAAAATAAGTTTTCTATAAAAGGGGAGGGGGAGATTAAAAATCTTCGGGGTAATAAACTTTTTTCTTTTCAAGCCATGTAACACCTTCTTCTGGAGTTATTACAGCTACATCTACAGGTCCACCCACTCCCTGTATTTCTCCTATATCCATATTTACTCCATCAGCATATCTTTGTATCATGGATGTTGTTTTTATTAAAAATACTGCTAAATCTACAGCATCCTGTAATGTCATCAATCCCCATTGAATATTATATTCTACTCCATGTAATTGATTGACTATCTCCTCTTCAGGAGTTGTCTGTCTTAATTTCTGTAACATTGGCATGTTTAAGATTTTACTGTCATAGCCTAATATTAATCTTGAAACAACATCTCCCTGACCAACCCATGTACTTCCATATTGTCCTGCTGGTCTTTTTAAACTGATATCCCCCGGTGATTTTAATTCATATGTTTCACTATTTCCATCTAAATTATAACCACTTATTAAGATATTTATTGGCTCTATATTTAATTGACCTTCTTCAATTCTACCATTTGCCTGTTTTATCTTAAAACTTACAAAATCTGAAAAGGTTTCTATTGAAAGAACTTCTGCACCTTCTCTTTGTGCATCAACTTCAAGTTGTTTTGTTGACTGCTCTAATTGTTTTTTCCATGGATACTGGACATTAAAAAATGAATTTAACTTTTCTGATACTTCTTTGACTGTTAATGATGAAAGATCATTATTTTTAACAAAATCCTTAATGTATTTAGATACATTTCTCTGCATACCATTTTCATCAGCAAAAAAAGCTAAACCAGCTATTCCCACCACTATTCTATCATTAAGTGGAAATAGCTTATATGCAGAGTTAGTAGAAATTCTTGTAATTTGTTTAACATTTCTCTGAGATTGCCTACTATCTGAGGCCATTACAATGCCTTCTGGTGTAGTTACGCTTATTATTAGTGTCATAGTTATCAAAGTTATAATCTTATTGGTATATTTCTTTCTTTTAAATAGTTTTTTACTTCAGGTATTGGATATTCATCAAAATGGAATATACTCGCAGCCAGTGCTGCATCTGCTTCTCCTTTTGTAAATGCTTCAGCAATATGTTCAGGATTTCCTACTCCTCCAGATGCTATTACAGGTATGGATACATTATTACTTATTGCTTTTGTTAAATCTAAATCATAGCCTATTTTTGTACCATCCCTGTCCATACTTGTTAATAATATTTCCCCAGCACCTCTTTCTTCACATTCAATTGCCCATTTAATTGCATCAATTCCAGTAAATTCACGTCCACCATATATACTACAATCAAACCAACAATATCCATCATCAGTTTCAATTATAATATGTTCATCATCTTCTGATGGATTATCAACATATCTTCTTTTAGCATCTATTCCAATTACACAGGCCTGACTTCCAACCAATTCAGATGCTCTATTTATCAATGATGGATCTTTAATAGCTGCAGTATTAGTTGAACATTTATCTGCCCCGGCTTTGAGCATGTTCACATAATCTTCAACTTCTCTTATACCTCCACCCACACATATAGGTGCAAATACATTTTCAACAGCTTCCTTGATTACATTAGCCATTGTCTGTCTACGTTCATGTGAAGCCGTTATATCCAGAAATACTATTTCATCTGCTCCCTGTTCATAATACTTTGTAGCCAGTTCTACAGGATTTCCCGCATATCGTATCTGTTTAAATTCAACACCTTTTACAACTCTACCCTCAGGAACCTGTAAATCACAATCTAAACAAGGTATAATTCTTTTTGATAACATTGTGTCACTCTAAAAAATATTGTAAAAAAATAAAGCTAAATGGGAAGGTTATGAACTAATTATTTGTAAATAAATAATATAATACTGCTTTTTGAGCATGTAACCTATTTTCTGCCTGATCCCATATAGCTGATTGATCACATAGCATTACATCATCTGTTATTTCCTGCCCACGTATTGCCGGTAAACAATGCATTACAATAGCATCATCCTTTGCTTTGGATAATAATTCCATGTTGATTTGGTATGGTACGAAAACTCTTTCTCTTTCTTCTTTTTGGTCTTCATCTCCCATACTTATCCATACATCTGTATATAATACATCAGCATTTTCAACAGCTTTTTCAACATCACGTTCTATTTCTATTTTTGCACCAGTAACTTTAGCTTCTTCAAGTGCAAGCTCATAAATTTCCCCATCAGGTTCATATCCTTCAGGACATGCTACTGTCATATCCATACCAATGTATGCAGCTGCAAGAAGTAATGAATTACATACATTATTTCCATCACCAATAAATACAATTTTCCTATCAAAATCTCCCTTATATTCCTTTATTGTGAGTAAATCAGCAAATATTTGACAAGGATGTTCTAAATCAGTTAATGCACTGACTACTGGTATTGATGCATTTTCAGCTAGTTCCAGTACAGTTTCATGTTTTTTTGCTCTGATTGTTATACAATCCAAGAATCTAGATAATACTCTTGCAGTATCAGGTATTGGTTCACCCCTACCAATCTGTAAATCCTTAGTTGTTAAAAATAATGGTTGTCCACCTAACTGATGTATACCCACTTCAAAAGATACTCTAGTTCTTGTTGAAGATTTTTCAAAAATCATCCCCACAGACTTATCCTTTAAAGGTTTATCCGTGATTTTTCCACTTTTAAGATCTTCTGCTATATTCACAAGTTCATAAACTATGTCTTTAGCATCACCCATTGATATTAAATTTTCCATAAATATTCCTTCCCAAAATAATTAAAAAGTATAATATATGTTTATAATTATTACTTAAAAAAGGTACCTATT
>SUTP01000067.1 GCA_015062815.1 Methanosphaera stadtmanae
GCGGGGCCTAGATTTGAACTAGGGCTCTCGGGGTTATGAGCCCCGCGGGATCACCAGACTACCCCACCCCGCTATAAAAAAAAATTATTATAATAAGAACTATACTAATTTAAGTTTAAAGTAATATATAAACTTTACCCAAAAAAGTTAAGAAAAATAGAATTAATCTTGATTTAATTCATCCAATTGACTGCTGATAAGATTAACTCTTTCTTCCAAATCATCTACACGTTTATCATTAGATTCTTTATATTCACCAAGATCTTTTTCAAGTACATTATATTTTTCAATAACTGCATCAAGGTCCTTATGAGTTGCTAAATCCCAGTCAGCAATGACTTGTTCGCTTTGTTCATCAATGAATTGAGATATTTTTTTAGAAATATAATCTGTTTTAGAAACATGATCTTCATCATCTTCATCCTGAACACGATCTTTGAATTTTCCACTGACATCTTTAACTTTTTCAGAAAAACTATTAACATATTCTTCCTGACTTACCCGTGAAGAGATACCTTCTGCTTGTCTATGAATATTTTGATAAATAGGACTGTTTATTGATTGTAAATAATAATATACTAAGATTAGTATTGCAACTATTAAAATAATTATTGCCAATGTTGTTGCAGGTTCCATAATTATACATCCCTATTTTTCAAGTGATTTTTCTAATTCACGTTCTTTTTTATCAAGTTGTTGTGATAATTTTTTTAACTTGAGTAATTCTGTTTTTGCTTCCAATTGTTCTACTTTTACACTTACTTCAGTGTTTAATAAACCTACCTGAGCCATTACTTCAGAAGTGTTTAATCTGATTTGTTTTAGTTTTTCCTGATCTTCTTCAGATAGATTAGCTAAATCTTCTTTTCTTCTTTTACTTTCCAAATCTTTTTCAACAAGCTCTATTTTTTTAAGTTCTGCTTGCTTTTCAAGCAATGCAACACTATTTCTTGATGAACTTGTTTTCATCCAAGCTACTACTATAAATATTACAGCAATTAAAAAGATTACTGCTAAAATTATTAATAGTAATTGATCTTGTGTAAATGCTATATTCATTTCAATACCTCTAGTATTAGTTTACATTAATATATATCTAAATACCAATATATTATTTTAGGAAAAATTGAAAGTATTCATCACCACTAAGATAAATTAGTTCATATATCAAAATCTACAAATATATATTTATAATATAATTAGTTTTTAAAGATAGTGTAGTGATTCAAATGTTCGAAAAATATGAAAAAGCAGGAAAAATAGCTTCCAAAGTTCGTGAAGAAGCAGCAAAGAAAGCAACCGCTGGAATGAAAGTTGAAGATTTAGTTGATTTCGTTGAAACTAGTATTCTTGAAACAGGTGCAGGATTATCATTCCCATGTAACGTTTCAATAAACCAGATAGCAGCTCACTATACAGCACCTCCTAATGATGACACATTATTATGTGAAGGAGACATAGTAAAAATTGATTTAGGTGCAGAAGTAGATGGTTACGTTTCTGATACTGCAATAACAGTCATCATTGAAGGAACAAACAAAGAACCCGTTGATGAAGATGGAAAACCACTTAAAATGCCTGGAAGACTAGATGATGGAAATCCAGTTGTTAGTGAAGAAGAACTTGAAGAAAGACATAAAATACAAGAAGCCTCAGCAGCCGCATTAGAAAATGCGATAAGTATCATTAAAGATGGAGTAACTCTTGAAGAAATAGGTACAATTGTTCAGGACACCATAGAAGAAAGAGGATATAAACCTATTGCAAACCTAACAGGTCACAGTTTAGAACAAAATAATTTACATGCAGGACTATCAGTACCAAATATTCGAGGAAAAAATCCACATAAACTACAGGAAGGAGACCATATTGCCGTAGAACCATTTGCAACAAATGGTGTGGGACTGGTAGGAGACATGGCACAACACTACATATATTCATACCTAAGACCTAGACCACTTAGACAACCTGATGCTAAACAATTACTAGGAAGAATCAAAAAAGAGTATCCATATTTCCCATTCTCAAAAAGACGATTCCTTGACCAGTATGAACCACATAAATTAAACAAGGCAATGCAACCACTAATAAGAGCCAGAGCAATATATCCCTACAATCCATTAAAGGAAAAAGCTGATGGTATGGTAGCACAAACCGAACATACAATAATTGTTGAAAAAGACGGATGTCATATTACAACATTATAATATCTCCCCCTTTCTAAAACTTTAAACTAATTTTAATCCAAAAAAAAGTATAAATGAATCTATCCATTCCATCATATAAATCCAATAGGAATTATATTGATTACTTTCTGTGTCTAAAAAGGAATCTTAAAGTATTTATTTAAGGTTCAGTTTATATGAACTGGTTCATTTTTGAAAAACTATTAAAAATTTAAAACAAAACTAAACAAGTTTAATCCATATGAACTTGTATATTTTTAAAAAACTATATAAATATAAAAACAAAAATATACTATATTAAATAATATGAACTAGTTCAATATAATTAAACCTGAAGGATGTTCCATAATGAAATATATGCCTACAGTCATTCCAAAAGATATTGATAAATACTTTTATGATAGAGAAAAATACATTACACAAATAAATACCAATTTAGAAATGTTAAAAATAGATATAGCCAATCAATTCCTAATTACGGGATATAGAGGTGTTGGAAAAACAGCTTTAACAAAAAAAATTATTTCAAACCAATCTGATGAATTTTTAACAACATATATCGATATATCAAAGATTTTCGCTAAGAAAAAAGGTAAACCTAGCGAAGAAGAAATATTAAAAGAAATACTTAAAAAAATTAATGAAACATTAATTAAAAGAGTAAACATATTAGAACGGACAAAAGACCTAATTTTAAATTCAATAAATAAATTAAAATTAAAAAATTATAAATTTGAGAGCAATGCTTCCATATTAGACATTCCATTACCTGATATTGAAGACAACTACAATAAATTAAGTGAATTTGTAATGGAATTACCTCAAAAAATTGTTGATTCAAACAAAAATATTAAAGGATACATCATAGTAATCGATGAATTTCAATTAATACAATTTGTTGAAAATCCTGAAGCATTTTTCTGGTTAATTAGAAGTTATACTCAAGAACAATACAATGTAAGTTATATATTCACAGGTTCAGTATCCAAAACTGCTGAAATAATTAATATGATCAATGGACAAACAGGTGCTTTTGGTGGAAGAATGATGCAAATAGATTTAAAACCTTTCACAAAAGAAGAAACCAAAACATATATAGAAAAATATTCAAATAATATCAAATTTGATGAAGATGGTTTTAATCAATTTTATAATTGTACACGTGGAATTCCTGCATACATTAACAGTTTTTGTAATATTTTGCCGAATAATGAAATATGTACACCAGAAATACTTAAAACTAAATTATTATTAAATATAGATCAAATTGCAATATTATGGCTAGATGTTTGGGGTAAATTAAGTGAAAATGAAAAAGAAATTATTAAATTATTAATAGAAAAAAACCAATTATCTTGGACGGAAATATTAGACCAAACAGGTTACTCCAAAGCCACAGTAAGTAAATATATTGCATTATTAAACAATAAAGGCATTATAGAATTTAACAATAAAAAATATGTTTTAACAGATCGAATGCTTAAAACTTGGCTAAAAAATAAAGAAAAAATGGATGGACAATACCCTGAATAAAAAAATAAAAGTATATTTAATGTAAGAATCTGTTTCAATACTGAATCTTAAGTATATATTCAAAATAAGTATTATGCATAAATATATTCAAAAAATAAAAAGTTTTCAAATAAAAAATAAAAAGATTTATGGTTTTGTGAAATATTCATCTACTTTTTCATAAACCATGTCAATTACTTTAGGCATTGATTTTTCAAGTGTTTCAGTTACACCATATTCCACAAACGGGGATGATACTTTTTCTGGTTGACATGCAATAATACTTACATCCACACCATTTAGTTCTTTTAATGGGTCTTGTACTGATATTGAATGAGGGTCTTGATATTTTCCTGCTGGTACATCGTCCAGGGAGAGTTCTGTTATATCTCCTGGTTTTCCTCCGAAGTCTGCTATGTCTATGATGATTATTTTTTTCCATTTGTCATTTGGTAGTGAAAATACGTAGTATGGTGCACTTGTACCTGCATCGATAGTTATTACATTATCAGGTAATGGTCTGTTTTCTATGTTTTTTTCTATTTCTTGTATTGTTAATGGTCCAAATCCATCATCTTTGTATAATACGTTTCCACATCCAACAATTAATAATTCTGCATCGTAAGCCAAAATAATAACTCCTTTAATTATTCTTTCATTTAAACTATATACTTATTATATTGGTGTTAGTATAATAATTTTTTTAAATTGGCACATAACAGGTTCTTATCTTATCCTCTTCATCTTCACTTATAGGTTCTTTTAAATTAACATTATACCATGCAAGTTCATATTTATTTGTAGCAGGATTAAGATATAATGCATAACCTTCCACATCATCTTTCATTAGCATAATCCATTTATCCAAACC
The DNA here is from genome assembly GCA_015062815.1 of Methanosphaera stadtmanae. Taxonomy (GTDB): domain Archaea; phylum Methanobacteriota; class Methanobacteria; order Methanobacteriales; family Methanobacteriaceae; genus Methanosphaera; species Methanosphaera stadtmanae_B. Next base: position 4,570 of record SUTP01000067.1, read on the forward strand.
CATCATAGTTTTATATATTTTACAATTAAATTCATGTTTATTATGATCATTGGAAAAATAAGCTTTAGTATCTGGAATATCAAGCATTTCACGAGGTTTCAATTCAACATTCTTATATTCATCAAGTAATGATTCAAATTCACTAAAAGTCAAATTATAATATGAATTATCCTCTTTAATTAAATTTAATAATACTTCATCTTCAGTAATTATCATAATATCACAAAAAAAGGATTTAAAAAAAAAGGTAAATATATGGGAGTTTAAATTACTAGTTTTCCAAGTGTTCTTTTACTTTATCAAAGAAGCCCTTGTTAACTTTTGAGATTTCTTCACCACTTTCATTAGCAAATTCAGTTAAAAGTTCTTTTTGTTTTGCGGATAATTTCTTAGGAACAACAACTTTTACTTTAACATAAAGATTACCCTTACCAGACCAGTTAACATGAGTTATACCCTGACCACGTAGTTTAAAAGTTGATTCACTTTGAGTTCCTGCAGGTATTTTAAGGGATACATCCCCATCAAGAGTTGGAACATCAACTTCAGCACCAAGACAGGCAGTTACATAACTTATCTGTAAATCATAGAATAAATCTCTTCCTTCACGTCTGAATAAATCATGTGGTTTAACCCGTATTGTTACATATAAATCTCCAGATTGTGCACCATTAATACCATCATCACCTTCACCGGAAACTCTTAATCTAGAACCATTATCTACTCCGGCAGGTATGTTAATACTAATCTTGTTAGTAGTGGTTTTTAATCCGCTACCATGACATTCCACACAAGGCTTTTCAATAATTTGACCTTCACCATTACATGATGGACATGGAGAAACAGTAGCAAACTGACCTAAAGGCGTATTTTGAACTTGTCTGACCTGTCCACTACCATTACACTGAGAACAGGTATTAGTAGAACTTCCCGGTTCTGCACGTGACCCATTACATACAGGGCAAGTTTTTTTATGTCTGACATTTAAATCCTTAGATACACCTTCGGCAACTTCTTCAAGAGTTAATTCCAAAGTTTGTGAAAGATCAGCTCCCCTACCATTTGAAGAAGGACCACCTTGTCCAAATCCGAATAAATCAAAGATACTGCCAAAGCCACTGCCACCACCAGCACCTCCGAAGCCGAAACCACGGAATATATCTTCAAAGTTTATGTTATTAAATATGTCTTCCTGACTGAAGCCATCCATACCTGCATGACCATATTGATCATATCTTGCCCGTTTATCATCATCAGAAAGTACACCATATGCTTCACTTAATTCCTTAAATTTTTCTTCAGCACCAGGGTCATGATTAACATCAGGGTGGTATTTCATTGCCAGTTTACGATATGCTTTTTTAATTGTTTTTTTGTCAGCGTTTTTATCAACGCCTAATACCTCATAATAATCTCTCTTATCTGCCATTATATTTACCTCTTATTAAATTTTTAATTTAATTAAAAAAAAATAGTAAAAATCTCATAATTCTATGTTATGAGATTTAATGTTTATCCTATTAATTATTTTATTTTATTTTTCCTGTTTTATAGCTAATTAATTCAAATAGTATAAACATTAACGAAGTTTATTCTTATAAATGAATTCATAAATCATGTAGTATTAATATAATTTGTTTTACTAATTTATGAATTTCATAATTCTTAAATTCTATTTACTTATAATAGTAAATTCCCTTAATCTAATAGTATTTATTAAATTTTGATATATTATTATAAAACGATGACTAACAAATGTTAAGAAAGTGAGATTAGGAGGTATCCCACTTTATTTAATTTCATTTACCTATTTTTTTTCAAAATCTGCATCTATTGTATCATCATTTTGATCTGCATTTCCAGCCTGATCTTGAGATTGTTGTTGTGCTTGTTGAGCTTGTTGTTGAGCCTGTTGAGCTTGTGCAGCTTGTTGATATATTTCTGCACCAATTTCCTGAATTGTTTTATCCAATTGATCAGATTTTTCTTTCATTAAATCAATATCATCTTTTTCTATAGCATCTTTAAGTTCTTGTTGTTGATCTTTGAGTAATTTTTGTTTATCATCAGATAACTGTTCTTTAAGTTCTTCTAAAGTTTTATCAGTAGTATATACTAATGAATCTGCCGTATTTCTGATTTCAATTTCTTGTTGACGTTTTTTATCTTCTTCAGCATGTGCTTCTGCTTCTCTTACTTTTTGTTCAATTTCTTCATCAGATAATTTGTTAGATGAAGTAATTGTTATTTGCTGTTCTTTACCAGTACCCTTATCTTTTGCAGATACATTAATTATACCATTAGCATCAATATCAAAGGTTACTTCAATTTGAGGAGTACCTCTAGGTGCTGAAGGAATACCTACTAATTGGAATCTACCAAGAGTAGTGTTATCATTAGCCATAGGTCTTTCACCCTGAACAACATGAATATCCACACTTGTTTGACCATCAGCAGCAGTTGTGAAAATTTGACTTTTCTTAGTTGGAATTGTAGTGTTACGGTCTATGAGTTTTGTAGCTACACCACCCATAGTTTCAATACCTAATGATAATGGAGTTACATCAAGTAATACTAAGTCATCAATTTCACCAGCAAGTACTCCACCCTGAATAGCAGCACCAGATGCTACACATTCCATTGGATCAATACCTCTTTCTACTTTTTTACCAACAAAGTTTTCAACATAAGATTGGATGGAAGGCATTCTTGTAGGTCCACCTACTAAGATGATTTTATCTATGTCACTAGTTGACATTTTTGCATCATCAATAGCTTGTTGAATAGGATTTCCACATTTTTGAATAATTGGATCAACAATTTCTTCAAGTTTTGCTCTGGTTAATGACATGTTTAAATGTAATGGACCAGCTTGAGTAGCTGTAATAAATGGTAAGTTAATATCTGTAGTAAGAGTTGTAGATAATTCAATTTTAGCTTTTTCTGCAGCTTCTCTTAAACGTTGAGCTGATTGATCATCATCTAATAAGTTTACACCATTTTCTTTTTCGAATTCACTTGCAAGATATTTCATTAAAGCAACATCCATATCAGTTCCACCAAGGTTTGTGTCACCACTAGTTGATTTAACTTCAAATATACCTTCACCGAATTCCATGATTGTTACATCAAGTGTACCTCCACCAAGGTCAAATACTAATATATTTACATCTTCTTCATCAGTTTTATCAAGACCATATGCTAAACTTGCAGCTGTAGGTTCATTTACTAATCTTAATACTTCAAGACCTGCAATTCTACCTGCATCTTTTGTTGCAGTCCTCTGATTATCATCAAAGTATGCTGGAACTGTAATTACAGCTTTATTAACTGGTTCTCCTAAGAATGATTCTGCATCTTTTTTAATTTTTTGTAAGATTAATGCTGAAATTTCTTGTGGAGTGTAAGATTTACCATTAATTGTTTTAGTATAATCTGAACCCATTTGTCTTTTAATAGCAATAACTGTATTTTCAGGATTAGTTACAGCTTGTCTTCTTGCTGGTTCTCCAACTAATACTTCACCATCATCAGAAAATGCTACTACACTAGGGAATGATTTTCCATATTGTGTTGCTCCTTCTGCACTAGGAATAATTGTTGGTTTTCCACCTACTAATGCGGATGCTGCTGAGTTACTTGTTCCTAAGTCTATTCCGATTACTTTTTCTTCTGCCATTGTATCACCTTTAATTTATTATATTATTTGATTAGTTTTTTTTTGAATTAATTAAAATATTAAAATGATTATTTTTTACATACAATTACTTTTGCATATCTTATAACTTTTGAATTTAGAGTGTATCCTTTTTGTAAAACTTGGATAATTTCATTATTTTCGTAATCATCATTTTTCTGTGTCATCATTGCTTCATGTTTGAACGGATCAAAGATTTCATGTTCTGATTTGATTTCTTCTACTCCTTCATCATTTAAAATTTTATCCATTTTCTTATAGATTAATTCGACACCTTCTCTTAAATCTTTATCCTCTTTAACTTCAAGGGCTCTTTCTAAATCTTCATAAGCCTCCAGCACTTTCAACACTAAACCTTCATTGGCGTATTTGACGAAGTCTTGTTTTTCTTTAACTGACCTTTTTTGGAAGTTATCAAAATCTGCCTTAGTTCGTAGATATCTGTCTTTATATTCCTGGATTTGTTCATCTTTTTCCTTTAATAAATCATCTACTGTTTTTTCTTTAGGTTCCTCTTTTTCTTCAGTTGTTTCCTGAGATTTTTCTTCAACTTCTTCAGAATTTTTTAATTCTTCAGTCTTATTTTCTTCATCTGTCATTTATTCACCCTTATTAAATTTTATATTTTATTTAAAGGGCATTTATATTATAGTAACCCTAAGTTATAAAATTTATATTTTCTATTTAATAGTTTAGTAACTTTTTGTTATATATACTTTATTATATTTTAGTAACCATAAGTTACAAAAAGATATTTCACTAATTATACATAATTCCGTCATAGTATATAAATGTATCATCTTTTAGTAACCTAAGGTAATATTTATATATATTTATAAACATAGTATAATTTGTAGAACTAGATTAAAAAAAAAAATAAAGAAGTTGATAAAATGGATTTAGAAGCCGTACTAGACGTAATAGGCTGCAAAACTAGAAGAGACATTTTAGCATTACTTACTAAAGAACCTCGATTTGTAAGCCAATTATCACAACAACTAGATGTTGGTCAAAAAGCAATAATAGGCCATCTAAAAGCCATGGAAGAATTAGGATTAATCAACCCAACATATCAAAAAATAGAAAGGGGAAGACCACGAAAATACTATGAAATTTCACAAGATATAGAAATAAAAATATTCATAAAACCCGACACAATTAATATGCACATGATGGGTGAAGAATTCACAGAACTATTCAACATAGAAGAAAGACTGACATATGGTGATGTTAACGCAATAGATGATTTAAAAACTATAATTAGAAAATATAAAAATGCATTAACATATGCAGAAGAATTACTATCCCAAGTTGAAAATCCTGAAAAACGTACATCCACCACCATAATTACAGATATTACTAAAACAAAAGCAATACCTGAATTTAAAAATTAATATTCAAAAAATCTTATATATTACAAGAATAAAAAATAATAAATAATAATATACTAATAATTTAGAAGTATATTAATAAACTTGATAATTAATAAAAAAATAAGGTGAAACGATGGATAAAAAAATTATATTATCTGTCTTAATAGTAGCCCTTATTGGAATAGTAGCAGCTACATACCAAATAAATGTAGGAAACGAATTATTGAATCCATTAGCTAATGTACAAACAGAAGATACACCTGTAACAGAAGCATTATCTGCTCCTGCAGCAAGTTCTTCTGGAGATAGTGCAAATGCACAAGGATCAAATCAACAATCACAACAACAAGC
>SUTP01000068.1:0-4230 GCA_015062815.1 Methanosphaera stadtmanae
AAGAATAGTAATTCTGATTATGCTGGTGTGGCTAATATTAAGGCAAATAATGCTAAAACTAATGATGGCAGTTTCACTCAGTTAAGTAAAGAAATTAATTCATCCGGCAATAAGTTAGTATTAAATAAGAATTATAAGTATTTATCAAATGATAATCCTGATGGTATTATTGTTAAAAAGAATAATCTTGTGATTGATGGAAGGGGACATACCATTAATGCTAATGGTAGATCCAGGATATTTGATATTTATGGTACTAATGTAGTTCTTCAGAATATGATTTTAACTAATAGTAAACATTATGGTGGCAGTGCAATATATATTAGTCCTAAGTGTAATGTAAAAACAATAAATGTTACATTTAAGGATGATGTTGCACTAACATCTGGTATTGTATATGTAGAATCAGCCACTTATACTAGTACAAGAGATAAGTTTATTGACTGTAAATCTTCTCAAGATGGAGTGATAAGTTCATTTAACTCTAAAATTATCATTAATAATGATTACATGAAGAGTAAACATACATTATATAGGGGTTTTGTTGCAAGTCGATTTAATTCTACAATATCCGTATCAAATTCAGTATTTACCAACACACAATCCAAGTATTCCACAGCAATATTTGCAGATAAAGAATTAACTGTACAAAACTCTAAATTAATTAACTTAAAAAGTGAATTTACCGGTGGAGCAATAGCCCTCAAAGATGTTCAAAAGTCATTCACAGTAACAAACTGTTTATTCAATAATGTTACATCCGAAAGAAATGGTGGAGCAATATTTGTAGATATTGATGGTTATTCAAAAAATAATGGATATAGCATTATAAAATCAAGCAATTTCACAAAATGTTTAAGTGGTTTTGGTGGAGCAATACTCCAGTTAGGTGGTAAATTAACAGTTGATAAATGTAGATTTATTAATAATCGGGCAATATATGATGGAGGAAGCATATATACATCATACACAAATTTAACCATAAGAAATAGCTTATTCCATGCAAATAAAAATCTCTTATCAACAAAACATGGATCTGCAGTATACTGTGATGAAGGACTTTTGGATATTGCACAAACAAATTTCACACAAAATACTGGTGGAGACTCTGCAATATATACCTATGATTCAAAATATAATATCCGAAATAACATATTCAAACAAAACAAGAATGCGATAGTCGCAGTTTTCAGTAAAGGTAATACAAATAATAATAAACTAAATGGAGATAAATTATCACTAAATAATAATGATTTTTCAACATATGTAATGGAAGAAGGAGTTAAACTAATAAATGTAAATCCAATTCCTAAAACAGATAAGTTACCAAGTAGTTATGATTACCGTAAACTGGGATATGTGACAAGAGTAAAAAATCAGGGTACGAAGAATTCCTGCTGGTCATTTGCAGCAAATGCCGCAGTAGAATCATCAATACTAAAAGCCACCAGGAAAAGATATGATTTATCAGAAAATGTTGTATTTGACAGCGTGCTTAAATACTCAAAATATGGAGCATTAGATACTACTGAAACAGCCGTGATTGAACGTCCAACAGGTAGTTTACTAAGTTGGCTGGGAACAAGTCCACAGGAATATGATAGTTATGATGAATTAGGTAAAATTACAGAATTATCATCCTCTGAAGAATCTATACATATTCATGACATGATGTACCTTGACCCAGCAGGTTCAGTCAGTAAAATTCGTCCATTTAAGGAGGCAATTTACAAATATGGTGGAATTTATGTATTTATAACAGCACTATATAATGATCCTACAAAATATAATAAAAACACTGCTGCCGCATACTCCAATACATTTCTTACAGCAAACCATGCAGTTACAATAGTCGGATGGGATGACAATTACAGTAAAAATAATTTTGCTACAAAACCACCAGGAAACGGTGCATGGATAATAAAAAACAGTTATGGAACAAACTGGGGAGACAAAGGATACTACTACCTATCATACTATGATAAAACAATACTAAAACAATCAGGTATAGTATTCATAGTTAACAATACCCTAAACTACAATAAAAACTATCAGACAGACATAATAGGCAATGATGATAACTATTTAAGACCCAACCGTGGAAAAACAATATACTATATGAACAAATACACAATGATAGAAGAAGACTACCTCGCAGCAGTAGGAACATACTTTGACCAAAAAGGAGTAAACTATGAAATAGAAATATACGTAAACAATAAACTAAGACATACACAAAAAGGAACAAGCCCCTTTAATGGTTTTACCACAATCAAATTAAAAAATTACATACCAGTCAAAGCAAATGAACAAGTAAAAGTACTAGTCAAAAGTAATGCTGCACCACTACAACTAGAAAGCAGACAATACGCTGAAAATGGAGTATCCTTTTATTCAATAGATAAGAAAAACTGGATTGATTTAGGACCTAAAGATCAAACAGCATGCCTAAAATTATATACAGTAGATAAATCATCAATCAAAACAAGCAACAATAAACAAAAAGCAGGATACACGGTAACACTATATGACAAATATGGAAGCACACTAAAAAACACGGATGTATCAATAAAAGTAAACAATAAACTATACAATGTCAGGACAAACAAAGCAGGAGTGGCAAATATAGACACCACATTCAATGATGAAAACTATGAAATAGAAATCTTCAATCCTGATACTGAAGAAACATACACGGACTACCTATACTTTGAAGAAAACAATACAAACCCAACAGATGATAAAATAGAACACTACACCAGACAAAAAATAAAACCACAAAAACATGCAACAAAAAGCAGAATAACATATAACCATGTAATATCAATAAAAAACAATTATCTAACCCTGGAAAGACTAAACAATATATTCAACCAAAACTTCACAAACGGACACCTACTAGTATACATTGACGGAAAACTGGTATTCAACGGCACAACAACCGATGAGCTCACACAAATAATATATGACCTTCTGAAATTATTATCAGGAAATCATACCATAAAAGTTGAATTTACAGATGAAAATGGAAATAATGATAGTTATACTCAAAATATAACACTATAAATCATTATTTTTTATTTCTTTTGAATGTATGATAAAATTTTAGTATTTTTTTACATCTTTTTTTGTTAAATAATCACTTATATTCTACATAGTATTACATTAATTATATATAGTAATACATATCATATATAAACTAAGAAAAATAAAAAATAATTACAATAAAGAGATGAAAACTATGGCAAGACCTATACCACCCACTCCTGATATAGAAACAGAAGAAGAATTAAAAGTATTCATAGAATACATGAATAGACCTCCAACAAAAGAAGAAATAGAAAAAGGTAAAATGCCAAGAAAAATATTTAGGAATACTAAACTAATTCGTCACCATTAATCTTGTTAATATCCAAATACATGGGAATATTCAACATATTCTCATGTACTTTCCCATATATTAAAAATTTATTTTTAGAATAAAAACTTAAAGTATTATAATTGTTATATGCATCTACAGATATAAATCAAATCCCATGACTCCATCTAACATCCATAACAAAACCAATTATCCAGTCAATTATCCATGTTCCTATTCCATAACTTTGATATTCTTTATCTACAGCTAATCTTCCAATTTTCATTGAAGGATAATATTTGAGTTTTATATTCAATTTATTATTTATTTTAATTGAATCAGAAGATAACGAAAAGAATGCAATCAATTTATTATCATAAAATACCAAATATATTACTGCAAGATTAGATTTACAATAATCCAGTGATTCATGATATAAAAATTCATTCAAATCATAATCTCCTGAATCAAAATCAATTTTGTCCATTAATTTTTTACTAAATTCGTGTACTTCTAGTTTACCATAATCCAAATAATTACGTTTTATCATGATAATTATTATTTTATTTTCCAACATATTTTTAAGTATTACTTTTATCTTATTTTAGTAATACATTATATGTTTATATACACTTAAAAAATTTCTAAACTAATTAAATTATGTAATCTTAATTCAAGTGTAGTTGAAACTTATCCATTATGAACCATTTTTAACATCAACATACCAATCATATATAACCATATGTGCTACAATATGTTACATTAATGTATCCTAAAATAGTTTTCTATAAAAAACTATTTACAGATAAATTAAAAATAGTATTCTATAAAAAACTATTTATTTAATAAAGTAAAAATAGTATTCTATAAAA
>SUTP01000068.1:4330-9932 GCA_015062815.1 Methanosphaera stadtmanae
TAAAAATAGTATTCTATAAAAAACTATTTATTTAATAAAGTAAAAATAGTATTCTATAAAATATTTAAGTAGGATAGTAAATATGGTAAAGAGAAAATTTTATTTAGAAAAAATATACAATTTCATTGATAAAGATGTAATAAAAATAATAACAGGTATAAGACGTTGTGGCAAATCATACTTATTCAAATCAATAATTCAAGAACTTGAAAATAAAGGAATAAATGAAGATAATATTTTATTAATAGATTTAGAATTGCCAAAATACAATTCTATAAAAACACGAGAACAATTAGATGAAATTGTAGTCCCCTTCCTTGAATCTCATGAAAAAAAAGTTTATTTATTTTTTGATGAAATTCAAAATGTGAAAGATTGGGAAGTAAGCATTAACAGTTACTACAAACTAGAAAACACAGACATATACATTACAGGATCCAACTCAAAATTAATGTCAAAGGAATTTGCAACATTATTAACTGGAAGATATGTAAATATAGAATTATATCCATTTTCATTTAATGAATTCTTAGATTATAAAAAAGAATTAAATCAACAACCATTAATAACAAACGAACTAAATAGTAATTTAGAAAATTATTTCGAAGAATATCAACAATATGGTGGAATACCTCTTACCATATCATCACAACAAGATAAAGAATTAATATTAAATGGAATATATTCCTCAATAATCTTAAATGATATAGTAGAACGATATGAGATTAGAAACATTGGATTATTCAATAGAATTGTAAAATATATTATTGAAAACACCGGAAATGTAATCTCAGCAAATGCATTATACAAATACTTAAAACATGAAAAACTAAACATTACAAAACAAACAATATACAATTACTTAGAATACCTCGAAAATGCATACTTAATTTCAAAAGCATCAAAAGAAGATCTTATTGGAAAAAAAGAAATTACAGGATCTGAAAAATATTACTTACTTGACACAGGATTTTATAAATCACAACTTGATGAAAAACAAAGAAACATTGGTCACATATTAGAAAACATAATGTTCATAGAATTAAAAAGACATGGCTATAAAATAACAGTAGGAAATATAAATAATTATGAAATAGATTTTGTATGTAAAAAAAATAATCAAAAAATCTATATCCAAGTTTCATATTTATTAGAAAATGATGAAACTATTGAAAGAGAATTTAGACCACTATTAATGATTGAAGACAATTATCCTAAATATGTATTATCTATGGATAGAATTCTTCAACCTCAAAAAGGTATAAAACATGAAAACATTATTAATTTCTTAAAAAATTTTAATCATGAAAAAATAGTTTAAATTCAGACATTATGACAATCCTACTTTTTTAACAATGAAGTGTTAAGATTGATTGTAGATTTATGATGGTTTTTTATTGTTTGATATTTGAGATACTGTTTGTATTGTTATTTATATTTATTTTTTGTTTTGTATGATCTATTCTATTTTAAATTTCTTTTGTTATTTTAAGCTATTGTATAAAAATAAGATTTCAAAAAAGTAATGAGAAATTCAAAAAAGGGTTTGAAGAGAAATTATTTTCTCTTTTTAGTTTAAGTTATGATTGTTTGAGTTTGGCTATTTTGTTTAGGTCGAGTGTTCTTGTGTAGATGTTTTGTGTTACACTGCTACTTGTTATGAATGTTGCCTGGAATGTGACTGTTGTATTTGGTTAATTGAATAAATATTTTGTTAAATTAGATATTTTAATTTAATTTGATTTTTATGATGATTTTAAATAAATTGTGGGATAGAATTCTTTATTTTATGATATATTTATTTTATAATAAGTTTTATCTATGTGTAAATATAAATCTTTGAGTATGTTATCAGAAGCAGAAACTAAACAACCAATTAGTAAAAGTGTCAGCACAAAATTAGCTCAACAGGAATATAATAGAATTAATGAGTTAGTTGCCGAAGGTTTATTTTTAAATAGTGCTGATTTCGTAAGAGAAGCCATTAGGGAAAAATTAACATATGGTGAGGAAATTGTTTTAAGAGATATACCCTACATACAAATGAAAGAAGAAATAATTAATTATGTTAAAAAGAATCCTGAAGTAGATGCAGTAGATATAGCAGATGATTTATTATTAGATGCATTTGAAGTAAATGAAATATTGGTTGAATTAATAAAAGAGGGAATATTGGGTGAGGCTTAAACATGACAACATATTATGAAATGAGTGATAAATTAAAAGGCTATAAATTTTTTGCAAAGCCAGACAAATAAATACACCTAAAGTAATATCAAAAACAGGAAGACACAAAGCACAACGAACCATCTTGAAAGATAATGCTGAAGCAACAATACTGATGAAAGTAAAATATTTAGGAACTTAAAAACTTAAGAAATGTCTTTGTAAAAAACTCTTAGAAGTTTAACAAAAAAAATAAGACTTAAAGAGAGATTATCTTCTCTTTTTATAGTTTAAAATAATTTACTTAAGCCTGTTTAAGCTTGGCAATTTCATCCAAATCCAACGTTCTGGTATAAATGTTCTGAGTTACACCACTATTTGTTATGAATATATTTGAATGTAACCACACTACAAAAAATATACCAAACAACACAAATCAAAAATTAAGTTGAAACATTAAAAATTTTCTATAATTTTCACTATTTTTGTTTTTGAATTCCTAGTTAACCTATTAATAATTATCATAGGGACTATGTGAAAAATATTTTTGTCAAATCACCTATTAAATATTAGGAAATCTATATTTTAGAATAAAGGAGGCTTTTGGAATATGGTAAAAGTAGGAATTTATAAAGGTTTTCGAATTACAATACCTGCTTCAATACGTAAACAATTAAACATTAGCCAGGAAGACACGTTAGATATGAGAGTAAAAAACAACAAAATAATAATAAAAGTAGAAAAACAAGAATCTCTTGATAATTTAACAGATTTATTTGAATTAGAAGAAGAAACAAATTCTCTAACATTAAAAAAAGAATCATGGTGAATGGATGATTTCTATTGATTCTAGTTATTTAATTGCATTATCAATTAAAACAGATAAAAAATAACCAACGTGCAAAAGAATTAAAACCTTATTTAAATAAAAAGAGAATAATTAACGAAATAGCTTAAATAGAAACATTAAATACTTTTAGTAAACTCTTCAAGGTTAATACATGATATTTATAAATTATTAAATAAAACAAATAAAATAGAATTTTTGGAACAAGATGATTATGTAGATTCTATGCATACATCCTGTATAAATTATACTACCCGAAAAAATAGAACTTGAAGAGAAATTTAATCAAATTTCTCCTTATAAATTAATGATTTTTGAGCCTGTTTAAGCTGGCAATCTCATTTAAATCCAACGTTCTAGTGTAAATATTTTGAAAACCACCATATCTATATATAGCTTGGAACTTAACTGTTGTATCAGTATAGTTGAAGATAATCCATGATGAACCATTTTTAACATTAAGGTATTCCTTCAAAACACCATTCAAACTATATAAAATCTTACCCTTATTTATAGAGTTACCTTTATCATCCTTGACTGCTATAACAATGATAACTTTACCATCTTTAACGTTGTATTGATTGACTAATAAATTGAATCCATTGGTAAATTTATTTGGTCTTTTCTCTAAAATATATGTATCAGTAGTTATGGCTTTTCCACTTGTATCAATATATGTGGCAACTACAGTATGATTTCCCACACCCAGTACAGCAAATGATATCCATGAAGAACCATTTTTAACATTCATACTTCCAATCCATTTACCATTTAATGTATAGGACACACGACCAACATTCATTTTAACGTATTTATCATCAGTGACCTTGGTTGTAATCACGCATTTTCCATTGAGCAAATCCATTGAATTAATCATTATATGTGCACTTGAATTTTTAAGTGGCTGTGTATTATTCTGATTAGAAGCTTTTTGACTTGCTAAAGCTTTTAACTCAATTAAATTCAAGGTCTTAATGTAAATATTCTCTGTTACATTACTATCTGTAATATATGTAGCTTTAAAAGTGACAACAGAATCAGTATAATTGAAATTAATCCATGATGAACCATTTTTAACATTAATACTACCAATCCAATGGTTATCTAAGTTATATGAAACTCTACCACTAGTTATATTATTACCATTATCATCTTTTACAGCTGTTATGATGATTACTTTACCATTTTTAACATTATATGTATTGAATAATACGTTGATATTAGATTTTTTCTCAAATGTATATATGTCTGAAGCTATTGAATCACCATTAGGATTAATATATGTTGCAATAATTGTATGATTTCCAATATATGGTATCTTGAATGATATCCAGGAAGTTCCATTTTTAACATAAATCGATCCTATCCATTTACCATCAAGTGTGTATGATACACGACCAACGTTCATATTGGATAATCCATTATAAACTTTGGTTGTGAGTACATATTTATTATTAAGCACGTTCATTGCATTAATAAATACATTCAATTCTTCATAAAAAATATTGTCTGTAATTTGAACATTTGTTCCATTTATATATATTGTTCCATTATATTTTGAAGTTTCTGAATTGGTATTATTTGATATTGTTGCTTTTCCATTATTTATTATAGCTTTTCCAGTCATATTAGCCTTATTAGCCACAAATACATTATTTTTAATAATGGTATTATTACCTTGATTACATACTGCTCCACCACCAAATAGTGCCATATTGTTACTTAGTGTTGAGTTAGTTACAGTTAAATTACCACGGTAATTGTATATTGCGCCACCAGCATATGCGGTATTGTTACAAAATCTTGAATTACACACAGTTAAATTACTCCAGGAATTACCTATTGCACCACCATTATATGTTGCATTATTGTTACAAAATGTTGAATTACACACAGTTAAATTACTATCGTAATTAAATATTGCACTACCATTACTTCCTGCTTTATTGTTATTTAATGTACTGTTTGTTATAATCATATTAGTATTATAGTTACCTATAGCTCCACTAGCAAAATTAATAGCTATATTATTGTTTAATGTACAATTAGTTATAGTAAAATTACAATAGTCATTAGATATTGCTCCTGAATCAGAAGCATTATTGTTATTAAATATTGAATTAGACACTGTTAAATTAGCATAGTCGTTGCATAATGCTCCACCCACCATTGCTGGATTGTTACAAAATGTTGAATTACACACAGTTATAACACAATTGTCGTTGTATATTGCTCCACCAGCCTGTGCTGTATTGTTACAAAATGTTGAATTACACACAGTTACAAAACAATAGTAGTTTAATATTGCACCACCATACACATAATCATCAATAACATTATTGTTACTAAAAGTTGAATCAGCCACTGTTAAATTAGCATAGTCGTTGAATATTGCTCCACCACCACTAATTACCTTTGTTCCAGTTGCTTTATTGTTACTAAATATTGAGTCAGTCACTGTTAAATTACCCTTATTGTATATGGCTCCACCATTATTTTCTGAATAACAGTTGGTTATTGTGATATCCTTGATTGTTACTGTTGTGTATGAGCTGATATTTAAAAATTGATAGCTCTTATTACCATCAA
>SUTP01000069.1:0-1562 GCA_015062815.1 Methanosphaera stadtmanae
CCGTCCTGGTTATTAGTATCATTCCATATTTTGGATACTTCTATTGTTGTATTTTCTGTGATGTGTGTATTGATTATGTTAAAGTTATTGGAACAATTGGTGATATTTACATGATATCCTTCAGGAATATATGATTCATTTACAGAGTAAATAATTAATTTACCGTTTTTATATTTAGGTAAATTATTAAATTCATGCATCCAGTTATTTGACTGATTGAGAACTATGGACTCGTTAATTTCACCATCAGCTAATAAATTAACAATTATATTGTCTGGTCTTATTCCGTCCTGGTTATTTGAATCATTCCAGTTTTTACTAACAGTAATGTTGGTTAGTTCTGGTGTATGGGTGTTTATGATTGTGTTTTCATTGTATGTTGGTGTGTAATTGTTTGGTATATTTATTTCTTCGATTGTGTAGTTTATTATTGTACCATTTATGTATTTTGGTAGATTAGTGAATGTGTATGTCCAGTTATTTTCATTAGTAAGTATTGTTGTATTGTATCGGTTACCATTAGCATATAATTGTACTGTTATATTATCCGGTCTTATTCCATCTTGATTACAGGAATCATTCCATTTTTTGGTTATGTTTAGTGTTATTTCTTCGTTGGGGTGTGTGTTGATTAGTTGTAGTGTTTTAAGTGTTATGGTGTAATTATTTGGTATGAAATCAACGATTAATCCTATTAATGTCTGGTATGTATTGTTATCATTTTCTTCGTTTTTTGGATAATACATGTAGAACTGATATATGTATTTTCCTTCATTAGTTTCTTTGAGTATTCCCTGATATGGTACGTTATATCCATTGTTTACGAGGTCAATTGTTTGGTTTACATAGTAACCATATGTGTGTTCATCTAATAATTCATCAAAGAAAAATGGATCTGGATTATAATAATCGTAATTGGAGAATTTCCATATTAAATTTTGTAGTTTGTCTATATTTCCTGTAATATCTAGGAATTTGTTATCATTGTAGTTATGTATCATGAATGTTGTGATGTAAGGTATTACATCTTCATTTGTGTACTCATTTATCATTGTTTGATTAGTTAGTAGTACTCGTATATAATTCATACCATCATTAGGTACCTTTCCAAGGAAATTTGCACAGTATGCCCATGTATAATCATCAAATAATGTTGCCAGATTTTTATTTGCAATATCAGAATCTCTTGCTACTGTTACATTTGTTTTATGTATAGGATAACTGTTATTTGTGAATATGTTCTCTGTTGTTATATTAATTTCATTGATTGGGATAATGTTTAATGTATAGCCTTCAATATCATTTTCACTGACTGTATAATTGATTAATGAGCCATTATAATATTTTGGTAGATTGGTAAATGTATGAGTCCAATTATTCATATCATTTAGTATTACTGTTTCTATAAGGGATGTATCATTGTTTAAGTGTATGGTTATATTATCTGGTCTTTTACCATCATTGTTATCTGAGTCATTCCATTGTTTTGATACATTGATTTCTATTCTATCAGGAATATGTGTATTTGTCATAAAGTAATGATCATATGAATCTATATATCC
>SUTP01000069.1:1662-9885 GCA_015062815.1 Methanosphaera stadtmanae
GGTCTTAATCCATCATTATCGTTTTGATCATCCCAAATTTTAGTTACAGTCATGTTAAAAAGTTCTATTTCATGAGTATTTGTTAAATTTACTGTTTTAACAGTTATAGTTTCATTATTTGGAATAAATGATACTATCATACCTATTAATGGTGGATAAGGATAATATATTGATCTTGAGAAAATTGGTTCATATGTATCATTTGTATGATATAAGAAGAATTGGTATACATATCTTCCTTCTGTTATTATTTTAATTGTACCATTTAAGCTCCATGGTCCACTATTATTAATCCTCTTTAACGTTTCATTTATGTAAGTTCCAATTTTAATACCATTATTTAAGGTCTGATTAAAATAATCAGATTCCTGGCTTAAATAATCATAATCTGTGAATCCATAAATAATACGTTGTTTATCATCTATGTAATCCTCAATATTTCCTGTGAAATTACGTGAATCAAAGTAATGTCTTGCTAAAAATGTTGTAATATGAGGTATAACATTTTCATTGGTATATGGATTAATTATAGTTTGATTTGTTAGTAGTTCTCTTGTATAATTCACACCTTCAACGGGTACAATGGAATTTAATTCTAAAGAGTATGCTCTTGCATAATCATTAAATAATACTGGAAGATAGGAATACATTAAATTCATATCACGAATAACGGTAACATTAGTATCATAATTAGGATAGAAATTACCTAATAATACTTTTGGTCTAGTTATATCTTGTTCTGAAGATTCAATAATACTTAAAGTGTATCCATCAATATCCTCTTCAATAAATGTATAATTAATTCTATTACCATGATCATATTTTGGTAAGTCTTTAAAACTATATCTCCAGTAGTTAGAATCGTTTAAAACAACTGTTGTTATAATGTCAGTACCATTAGATACATGTATGGTTACATTATTTGGTCTGATTCCATCATTGTTAGCAATATCTCTCCAAATTTTAGTAATATTAATTTCAAGTTTTTCTATCTTGTGAACATTTATAATATAAGAACCATCATAAACTGCAATATAACCATCAGGAACGTCTAGTTCTCTGAAAGTATAATTAATGAGTTTAGAATCATTATATTTGTTTAAATTAAAAAAGGTATGATTCCAATTATTATCATTATTTAAGATAACAGGTTGGCCATATTCAAGTCCATTAAGATACAATTGTACAATTACATAATCTGGGCGGAGATTATCTCTGTTATTATCATCATCCCAAGTTTTAATGACAGGTATCCTGATTTTTTCAATTAAATGAGTATTTGTCACTGTGAAACAATAACCAGATTTTGTCACTTTAGCAGTATAACCATCAGTGATATTTGCTTCTTGAACTGTATAACTAATTAGTCTTGTATTATTAAATTTAGGTAAACTTCTTAGAGTATAAGTCCAGTTATTTGCTCTGTTGACTGTTACTGTTCGATATAAATTACCATCAGCATATAAAAGAAGTGTAGCACTATATGGTCGTATACCATCATTATTATCACTATCATTCCAGACCTTGTTAAATGTAATGTTAACACGCTCTATAAAATGCCTATTAGTTATAGTATATGTGTTACCTGAAACTCTTTTAATACTAGTATAATTACTGGAAACATTTACTTCATTAATATTATAATTAAGATATGTTGATCCGTTATATCTTGGTAAATCTCGGAATACATGGGACCAATTAGTAGATGAATCTAAAACTACAGAGTCTACAACAACACTATTTGCAAGAAGTTCTATAGTAACATTATCTGGTCTTACACCATCATTATTGTTTTGATCATCCCAGTTTTTAAATACACTGATATTAATTCTCTGTACTGAAGTAACTGTTAAACTATTTTGTGAATTATTAAAATAAGATATGTCATTAGACTTTAGATTTATTTGGTTATTATTAGATTTAGAATTATTTTTATTCCAAACTGTAGTAGAAATGTTATTTGGATAGTTACGTGTATTTTCGTTTGGATTTAATGGGTTGTCTGTTTTCTTAGAAGTTATTTCATTAGAAACACTTCCATCATAAATTACATCATCGGGATAAGAATCTGATGTAATTTCTACATTATCATTAACTTCATCAAAATTTTCAGCATGAATTGTGGAAATACCAGCAATGAAAATAATTAGAAGAATAACTAATAGATAATGTTTTTTATATTTTAAATAATTATTTGTCAAGTAGGTCTCTCCTAAAATAAAAAAAAAATAATTAAATTAGGATAAATTAAAAAAATCCTTATTTAATTAATAAATACAATGGTAAGACTAACTTAATCCTTCACAACACTATTAAGAGTTCATTCATGAATGCAGTTTAAGTTATCATGATATTATTAAATTTCAAAGTAGGGGGAACGATTTTTAATAAAACAATCTTTCTAAGACATTATTCATAATAATACTCTAGTTATTTTACTCGAAAATAACAAAAAAAACTAGTAATTATATTAATTCATTCAATATTATAACATTAAGATAATACATATGTTAAATTTAAGACTTAATTAATTTCGTATATGGAATATTAATCGATTATTAGTTAATGTAACATCCAAATATTTACAGTTTTATGAAATTTAAGTACTGATGATTTATTATATAATAATGGTTAATATACATAAAGATTTATACCCTTAATTGACTTTAGATAATCTATACTGTTATTGTGTTGTATAAAATACTGTATTTTCTGTAAAAAAAAGTACTAATATAAAATGGTGGTTTTATGTTATTTAGTACAAAATTAACATCATATGCAGAACATCAAATTAAAACTATTTATACTCATATAGTTATCCAATGTATTATTAACAGATACAGAATTAATCATTAAAAGGTTATTCATAAATATTCAAACATTACATATAAATCCCTTATTAAATCGTGAAGTTTATGTTAAATAGATCATGTGTTGTAAGAAATATACATTCAACATTTTATAACAATATTCAAATAATTTCAGAGAATGTTATATTACAAAAATCCAATATTTAGCATTTAAATTATTTTTTTTATAATATAATGTTTTTTTATGTTATTTTAATATTTTAATGTAATATTACTAGTTTAATTAATCTTTTTTTCTATTGAACTCAGTATATGCAAAGGTATTTTTATATCATGTGTTGTATATTCAAAAGATTTCTACCATTGTAACAGTTAACCTTTCATAAGTTTAAGTTCACTTACACTGAACTTTTTTTCTTAGACTTCATGGTTAAGCTGATTTCTTTTTATTCAATAGTATCTTGACTAGTTTAATCAATATATCATATAACTCCCGTACTTTTTGGAGATATTTGATTATATCATTGAACTGATAACAGTTCAAGATACTATCAAAAAATAAAGAAAATATTATATTAATACCAAAAAAACCAAGTTTTTTTGTTTATTAAAAATTTTTCTACTCCAAATGATAAATTATAATATAATAATTCACCATTGCTGTTATTAAGTATTAAAATTTACAAATTAAAATTTATTTAATTTGTAGTACTAATTATGTATGTTAACTAATATATTACTTTGTTTGAAAGATTTTCATGTAAAAAGAAGCATTTCTCAAAATAAAAACAATACTTGAACCTGTGATTATTTTATAATTTATTAGAATTTAGTATTGATTTATACCAACTAATACAATGCATAATATAAAACAAATAACAATTAAACATTGTAAATTTTACTTATGACAAAAAATGAATATTTTTTAAAAATAAAATTAAATGCTCACTCTAATTAATAAAGCAACATATTAAAAAAATAGTTTTTGATAATTTCTTAAAAACAAAACAATAAAAAAAATAATTATAAAACAAATAAATTATATAAAAAGTAATATTGACTCAAGTTACCTAAACAGTTTAATACCCCTTATTAAAAGTATAATTATCGAGGATTTTATAATGCAAAAGAAATATTTTGAAGAAGAAGATGAAGAATTTGTAGAAATGAATATTAGCACTAACCTATTAAATATTGTTCCAGTATTATTTAAAACTGAACCAGAAGTAACTGTTTTTTATGATGGCTTCATAGAAAAAGTAGAATCCAACAAACACCTTAGAAAAAATGAAGATAATCGGGAAATAATGGATAAAGCATTCCTGGATGAACTATTAAAATATCATACACTAGAAGAAATCAACAATGCATTAGAAGGAAAATCTACAGATACAGAAACTAATCTTGATAAAGATGAAGAAGCACATATAAATGAAGTAATAAGAAAAACCTTTAAAGATAAAATGGAATTCCGGATGTTCGTATCATTAGTTACCCAATATGTAATGGAATATGATGAAACACCAGTTAGTGCAGCTGCCAAATCCATGCAACAATTAGGAAAATCAGATAATGACATACTAGCAATAACAAGTATAATCAACGATATTTTATAATGATTATAAATTATATATTTAAAATTCACCACTAGGACATAAAAAACAGGAAATAAGAGCATATTGCTCTTATATACTCAAATAATAAGATACTATTATTTTAAACTTTTTTTTTAGTCGGGATATTTCATCTAAATCTAATGTTCTTGTGTATATTTTGTTTTACATCGTTATCTGTTATGTATCTGCTTTGAATATTTACCATGTTGTTAGTGTAGTGAAATTTATCCAGGAACTTCCATTATTAACATTAATACTACAAATCCCCTACCATTTAACGTATAAGCTAGTTACCACCAGTCATATCATTGCCTTTATCATCTTTAACAACTGATACTGTTGTAACTTTTCTATTTTTAACATTATATGCATGTGTACCAACACGTGTTTCATGAAATATATCATTATACACATATCATGCCTCTAGCCATGACAGAATTATTATTCTTGCTGGAAAATTTTCCAGTTGCCCTAGTATCCAATCATGATATAGTGCATCAAAACTTGACTTAAAGTCTCCCTAGACTATCCAAGATCTACCCATGTATCGTGTCGAACTGTATATTCATGCTATTGCATACTCCAGCAAATCATGATAATAAACAAAAAATAATAAAGAAAAATTAAAGAATAAATAAAAGTTAAATTTTGGTCAATCGTTTACACTTCTAAAATATTTATTATTGATGTAATGGAAATAATTAATTAAAGAATATTCGTTGGTGTATGTTTATGAATAATAGATTGGAAATTGCTCAGGAATTTGCAGAATCAATCAATTCAGATAAAATCATGAAAATTATTTTATTTGGTTCAGTTGCTCGTGGTGATGACAATGAAAATTCAGATATAGATATTTAATAATCTCTGATTATCGCAATGAAATATGGGATGATATTGAGGATATGATTGGAGAAATTGTTCTTCAGAAACAGGAATTGATTTCCGTACATATAATGAGCACTGATAGATTCAATACCACACAAGATTATTCATTTTTATCAAACGTTTTAGATGAAGGTGAGGTACTTGTCTGAAATATATGAATATATGGATAAAGCAAATGATAAATTGATTTGTGCTAATGCATTGTATGATAAATCAATTTTCTACTAGTGTTAGTGCATGTTATTATTGTATGTTCAATATAGCTAAAGTGTTACTAATTAAAAAAGGATTCAAACCTAAAACTCATACTGGTGTGATTTCATTATTTGGTCAAGAATATGTTTTAAATGATTCTTTTGATAGAAAAATTTCTAAGTATTTGTCAAGCACACAATCTTTAAGAGAAGTTGCAGATTTTGATGCAATTGATAACATTGATGAAAGTGTTGCCAAGGATTGTATTAATAAGGCTGAACTATTTATGGAAGAGGCTGAAAAGTTTTTATATAAATATTAAGCGGATGAATCATATTCTATTAATTATGAGAGTAAATAACTCAAAATCAAAAAAATAAACGTTTAAAAAGATTCAAAGTAATGAAAATACTCTAAAAAAAGGTATTTGAAGTTAGTGTTCTTCAAATGATTCTATTTTATTTTTTCCCATATTAATTAGGTATACCATGGATAGTAATAATGGCCAGATTCCTATTCTTCCTACCCAGAATTCTAATATTAGTAATATTTTTATGAATATTGGCATGCTGCTTGATACAAGTGATCCAATACCTATATTACCTATTGAAGCAGCTGATAAAAAGCATGCGTATTCAAAGTTATTATAATATATTGATATAACAAATGTACTAAGTATAAATATCATTACATATGCTAATACATATATTAAAATTTCTTTAATTTCTCTATTTGAGATTTCTTTTTCTTTAGCTGCATGATTTATTTTTCTTTTAAATATTGTATTTTTAGGAAGTAACATTTCTTCTGTCTGCCACCAAATTGATTTGAACAGTATTGCTATATTATATAACTTTATACCTCCTGCTGTTGAACATATTGATCCACCTGCAAACATTAATAATATAAGTATTGTTATAGATAATGATGGCCAATAACTAATATCCATTGATTGGAAACCTGTTGATGATATTGTGGATACTACTTGAAAGAGGGAATGTCTCATTATTGTTAAAATATCATGTCCATAATAATTATTCATGTATAAATTAAATGATACAATTATTGTTGCTATTATTACTAGTATAGCCATTGAACGTACTTCTATATCTTTAAATAAGTTGGACACTTCTCTTTTATATATTTTATAAAATATGATGAAGTTTGTTGAACCTATTAACATTAATATTATTGTAATCAGTTGAATGAATGGACTTTGAAAATTTCCCACACTACTAGAATCTACGGAGAAACCTCCTGTTGCAATTGAAGTAAATGCATAACAAGTAGCATCATATACATCTAAACCAGCAATTAAATATAATAAAATTGCAAATGCTGTGATAATTAAATATACTTTTACGAAAATTATATTAGTATGTTTTATATTAGGAGTCATTTGTTCAGTACGTCCTTCTGCAAAGAATAAACGTTTCATACTCATGGATGAAGGAACTAAAACTAATAATAAAAATATGATTCCTAAACCACCTAACCATTGAATTAATGATCTCCATAATCCAATGGAATAATTAAAATCACATGGTGGATACATTGAATATCCTGTGGTAGTTATACCTGACATTGATTCAAAAAATGCATCTATTAAATTTAAATCACCAGATATGAAGAATGGTAATGCTGCAAAGAATGCTACTACTCCCCAAATACCCATTACAAAAATAAGTGACCCTTTTAGTGATAAATGAACTGTTTTATTGTTTTTACAATAAACATAAGCAAGAGATCCTATTATGAATGTTATAATTGCTGAAAAAGTAAAAGCATTAATATACCTTTGTGCATCATGACATATTATAGCTACAAGGATAGGTAAAACCATGAAAACACCTAAAAACATGCAAATATAACCAGTATATCCCCCAATAGTTAATAATTCATCATGTTTAAGCTTAATGTTAAAAGTGCTCATTATAATCACTAAATTTTTTACAATGATAAAATATATTATATGTAATATATAAAATTTAGCTTGGTTTAAACTATTTTTTTAAACTCTTACTTATCAGTTTAAGCTGTATTTTTTCTTTATTAACTAGTTTGAAGTATGTATAAATTTTATTTAATGTAATCTACATTTATACTATAAAATACTGTAAAATACACAATATATTTAATTCTGAAAAATCTATTTTAATTTTAAAAAAAGAAAGAATAGACATATATAAAGTCAATGGAACCTATAATGGCAAACAATAAATAAAAAGAGTTTGATGGAAGTTTAAAAATCTTCCATTATAAAAAATACTATTCTGTATAATATTTCTCCAAGTATACAGGCTGCAATACTTAGGATTATAAGAAGAAATATTGCATTAAAATTAAATATTACCATCATACTTGTTGATAGTAATGCTGTTACTCCATAAGCAAATAATCTTCGTTTATTAGTCATTCTATGTTTGATTTGTGAACTGTATATTAATCCAAATAGTAGTGATGGTATAAATAATGTTAAGTATGATAAGAATGAAGAAGTGTTTACTAGATTTAAAGCTAATGGTATAACTCCTATTAATCCAAATAAAATAATTGCTATAATTATATTTCTAATAAAAAGATTATCATCTATATTCAGTTCATCTTCTATAATAGTTTCTTCAAGTCTAATTCCACAATAATCACAATATTTACTATCATAATCATTTGCATATCCACATTCAGGGCAATACTTCATTATTTTTCCCCCATTT
>SUTP01000070.1:0-7934 GCA_015062815.1 Methanosphaera stadtmanae
TTTTTATTTTTTTTTTGGTTTGTTTTTTTTTTTTTGATGTTATTTACTTTTTTTTGGGTTTAGTGATGTTAATCTATTTTGACAACATGTTTTTTTGTGTTTTATATGGAAAATGAATTATATGTTCTGGGGATTATTATTTAATTTTTTTTTTTTAAGGGGGTGGGGTTTTTCATATTTTATTTGATTATGTCTATTAGTGATTTTAGTAGTTTTGGTATTTCGGGGTCTACTAGTTTATTTAAGACCCATGTGCCTTCTTTTTGGCTTTTGATAAATCCTGCATTTTTTAGTATTTTTAAGTGGTGTGATATATTGGATTGTGGTTTGTCAAGTGCATTTTGTAGTGCACAGGTACATGAATATTCGTTTGCTTGTAGTAGGAATATTATTTTAAGTCTTGTTGGGTCTGAAAGTGCTTTTAGTTTTTCTGAGTATTCTCTGAATTCATCTAGTGAGGCTAAATTTTTATTTAGTTCATTGAAGTTGTCTATATTTTCTTCTTTTAGTTTATCGTAATTCATGTAAATCCCCTTTGGGTTTAGTTATATTGTGTATGTATTGATTTTTGTTGTTGGATATTTATAAAATTATTTTTATTTAAAAAAAATTAAAAAGAGAATAACCTTATTTGTTTGGTTATTGATGAATAAATATTTTAACTAAGTTTATTTTTGTAGTAGTTAATTTTTTTTTCTTTGTTGTTATGTTTAAAATGATAGGATATTTTTTATTGATTTTTAATAGATTGTATGTTTGTTCTTCTTTATTTTTTTCTTGTTTTGATACAATTATTGTAATTATCATCTAATATTATTTGATGATTTGTTCTTTTTGAAAATAGTTTTTATCTATTTTCAGTTATATATCAATATGTATTGATATATAAATATTTTGATTTATTAATTTAACATTTTAGGTTAAACTAAATTTATATAATATTAGTTATAAAACTTAATATACTAATCCAACAATTTAAGGAGGTGTTTTCTTGAGTTTAATTGAATTTGAAAATGTAACTAAAGAATACAAAATAGGAACAAATACTCTTAAAGCCGCAAATAACCTAAATTTTACAGTAGAAGAAGGTGAATTTGTAGTAGTATTAGGACCATCAGGTTCAGGAAAATCGACAATGCTAAATTTATTGGGTGGTTTAGATACATTAAGCTCTGGAATTATAAGAGTAAATCGGGAAGTAATATCAGATTATGATGAAAAACAACTAACAAAGTATCGAGCAAAAAACATAGGTTTCATCTTTCAATCATATAATTTAATATCCAATCTAACAGCAGAAGAAAATGTAGAACTGATATCGGATATAAAAGATAAAAAAGTAAATGCAAAGGAATATTTAGACATGGTTGGACTAAAAGGCCATTCAAAACATTTTCCAGCAGAACTATCTGGAGGTGAACAACAAAGAGTATCTATAGCCAGAGCAATAGCAAAAGACCCTTCATTATTATTATGTGATGAACCAACTGGTGCATTAGATTCAAATACTGGGGGATTAATCATAAAATTATTGCATGATATCTGTAAAGAAAAAAGAACTACAGTAGTCATAGTAACACACAATACAAAATTAGCAGAAATAGCTGATAAAATAATACACATTAAAAATGGTTCAGTAGAAGAAATAGAAGTAAATGATGCACCTAAAGATGTTTTAGAAATAGAATGGTAATCCTTTTAAATAAGAAAAATTACTTTTTTAAAAGTAAGAACATTTTTTCATCTTCTTTTTAATGTAAAATCTATTTTTAGTAATGTTTTAATATTTTATTAAATAAAACTATTTTTAGTAATTAATGTATTGGTGAATGTAATGCTTTCTAATGTAGAAAATAGTTTAATAGATGCTAATTCTGAATTTTTTGAATTGACTAAAGATGAATATTTTGTAATTGATTCAAATAACTTAAGTTCCATAAATAGTAAATTATATGGTTTCGCACTTTTTGAAGGTAATCTCATAAGTAATTTTAATATAACTGAGGATATGGAATTAAATGGAGTAGGAACTTATGTTCATGTTAGGAAAACTCTAAATAATATAGAAATATATCAGGATTTTAATGGAAGTTATGGATTATTTGTTTTTAGAAAAGATAACTATTTTGCTATTTCTAATTCATTCACGTATCTGGTTGAATATCTAAAAGATGATTATAAGCTAACATTAAATAAGGATTTTGCAGCATCCTTTTTTGTTTCAGGATTATGTTCATTCATATATTCTCAAACATTAGTTAATGAAATAGAAATGATGCCAAGACATTATAAACTTAAAATAGATTTAGATACTAAAACATTAGTTTATGATGAAATTGATTACATGGAAGCAACTCTTTCAATAGATTCACAGGAAGGAATAGACACTCTTGACCAATGGCATGAAAATTGGGTAGAGTTTATTCGTTATTTAAAGTCAAATACTGATTATATAAGTGTGGATTTATCTGGAGGTTTTGATTCAAGAATAGTATTTGCATTAGTATTATCATCAAATATTGATTTGAATAGAATAAAAGTCAATTCACGAACAGATAACAATGGACCTCATAAGGAAGATTATGAAATAGCCTCAAGTATTGCCCAATCATTTGGTTTTAATTTAAATAATAATCTACATGAATCTGTTGAAAATTTTTCACAACTTAGTACAATAGTTAATTTATCATTTTATGCAAAACTGGGTTTTCATAGACAAATGTATTTCAAGACTAATTATCCAGTAAATCCTTCATATAAATTAAATGGGTCTGGTGGTGAGGCCATAAGGTCTTACTGGAATTATAGTCCGGAAAAATTTATTGAAGATTCTCTTAAAACAGCAAACTTTTATTCATCTAAATTAGCTGAGACTACCGAGGCTATGCTTAGGGATACATTTAAACAAATACAGGAAAAACACAATATTTCTGATAGTAACTCGAATATATTAACGTCATTACTTTACAAGGAAACTCGTTGTAGAAATCATTTTGGTAAATCTAACACGGCAAATTACTTAACTAATAGAATTGAATTCCAACCATTACTTGATCCATTATTACATAGATTAAAATTATCAACAAGTATTTGTCCTGATAATAATTTATTGATTTCAGTTATATTTGCAAGATATTGTCCTGAACTTTTAGATTTTAAATTTGAAGGTAATCGTAAAATAGATGATGAAACTATTGCTTATGCTAAGAAAATAAATGAAAAATATCCATTTAACAAAAAAGATATGGATTTGATTTCTGAAGCCAGTAATAACCGGATATTTGTACCTAAAACAATTACTCCACCAGATGAAAAGAAAAAAATCAGTATTGATTTTATCAAAAAATATATGATGGGTATATTCTTAAGTGATTACTTTAGAGAGTTGTTTGAAGCAAATTTTCCTAAGGAAATTTATTCCAGGATAAAGGTACAGATGGATTTAAAAACATTTTTCCTTCCAGAGAATGTTTATTCGTCTATGGCTATGATTAAAGTAATTCATGATATTACTTCTGATGAAACTTATGAAACTACCTTTGATTGGCTTGATAGTATTCCTTTAGATAGAACGGGTGAATCAGCTGAAAATAATTCTGTAGGAGGTAAACTCAAAAAAGCCACAGATCTTGTTAAATTTTCTCTTAGATATTTA
This sequence comes from Methanosphaera stadtmanae, assembly GCA_015062815.1. GTDB lineage: Archaea > Methanobacteriota > Methanobacteria > Methanobacteriales > Methanobacteriaceae > Methanosphaera > Methanosphaera stadtmanae_B. The sequence goes on from SUTP01000070.1 coordinate 3,656, forward strand.
AGATCTCGATTATAATTTTCTTTTTTTATAAATATCTTTAGGTTTTCCTAAATTTATATTAATTATTAATTTTATAACTATTATTATATCATAAATCTATAATTAACCATAGACTTTTCGTGACTAAACAACTTATTTCAGAGAAATGGAGGTTAAATGGTGCTTAATTCATTGATTATTTTTTTAAAAAACATTAACCAAAGATATACTTTTCTAAGAAGGCGATATAATGTTATATAGGAAAATGTTACGTGATTTTAAATCACATAAAATCCAATTTTTATCTATATTTCTACTAGCATTTATTGGTATGATGGCATATGCAGGTATTGGAGCTCAAGGAGCTGGAATGACAGAACAACAAGACAGATATTATAATCAAACCAATATAGCTGATGCATGGATATATGGTGATGATTTTTCTACAAATCTATCTGACACGATTAATAACATGGAATATACAGAAGATGTTGAACGTCAGATGGTTCTGGATTCTATTGTAGAAATAGAAGATAATCCACAGCTTACAACACACTTTTTAGAAAAAAATAATATTTCAAAATATTATCCTGTTGAAGGTTCTGATTTTAACATAGAAGATGAAGAGGGTATATGGTTAGATAAACGATTTGCAGATGCTAATAACTTATCTGTAGGAGATAAAATAGCATTTACTCATAATAATCTCAAAATGAATAAAACAATCAGAGGTCTTGGTTATTCACCAGAATACATATTCGAACAGGCAGCAGGCAGTATAACTCCTGACTTTAAGAAATATGGTTATGCATACTTATCTTATGAAGCCTATCCAGAAGAAGTTAAATATAATCGTATGCTTCTTGATGTAAACAGTTCAGTTAATATGACTAACTATGAAAATGCAGTAAATCGTAAATTAGAAAATAATTATGCTACATTTATCACTCAAGAAAATCATCCAAGTGTAAAACAATTCCAGGATGAAATTGATCAACAATATGTATTCAGAGATATTTTACCAGTAATCTTTGTTGGAATTGCAATATTAACACTAGTCACAACAATGATTCGCTTAGTGGATAGTCAAAGATCGGAAATAGGAACATTAAAAGCATTAGGATTTACTAATAATCGTTTGATGATTCATTACATGTTATATGGAATAGTTCTTGTAATAATAGGTTCTATCATAGGCATATATGTAGGTATAAAAACAATTCCTCCATTATATTTACCCTCCATGAGTGGCTTTTACACAATGCCTGTATGGGATCCGAGTTATGATTCAAGCTTTGGATTTGTTGCATTAATCATGGTAATAGCTACAATTATAAGTTCATACTTCGCAGTAAGAAGTATTTCAAAAGAAAATCCTGCTTCAACAATGCGTCCAAAAGTACCTAAAGCATCACAGTCAAAATTCATAGAAAACACTAGTCTATGGAAACGTTTAGGATTCAATACAAGATGGAATTTCAGAGATGCTAAACGAAATAAATTACGTTCATTTATGACAATATTTGGGGTTTTAGCTTGCACAGTAATATTATTATCAGCATTTTCTATGACAGATGCAATGACAGATGTAAAAGACTGGGAATATGGAGATGTAATTCATTATGAAAATAAACTAGTACTTGAAGACAATGCAACAGTTGAAGATATAAATAATTTAACAGATGAAGTAAACGGTACACAGATACTTGAAACAAGTGCTGAATTTAAAAATGGTGATACCAAGAAAATCGGTTCGCTAACTGTAATGAATGACTCGGACTTAATAACACCAACTAATATTAACAGACAACAAGTTATTCTACCTGATGGTGGAATCGCTATGACTGAGAAAATGGCTGAATTATTGGATCTTGAAGAGGGAGATACATTTGAATGGCATGAATACGGTTCAACAAATTGGGTTAAAACTAAATTAAGTAAAATCTATGCAGAACCAATAAATCAGGGAATAACTATAACACCAGAATATTATGAAGAGTTAGGATATCATTTCAATGCATCCAGTATAATAACAGATGAAAAAGATATAGATGATAAAGATAATATTGTATCCTCCAGAATATCCATGCAGAATATTACTGAGGGATGGGATGAGATGACTGCTCAAATGGATACAATGGCATATATATTTGTAGGATTTGGGGTAATGTTATCACTTATCGTATTATATAATCTTGGATTATTATCCTTTGCAGAACAAGAACGTGAAATGGCTACACTAAAAGTATTGGGGTTTAAAACAAAAAGTTTAAGAAGATTACTCTTAACTCAAAATATCACATACTCCATAATAGGTTACATTCTAGGTATACCTGTAGGATATTATGTATATGTTCTCTTAATGAATACTATTGGTGAAGGATATCATTTCCCAATTTATTTCACTTCAAGAGCATTAATAATTACATTCATAATAACTATTGGAGTATCATTGTTTGTAAATCTGTTATTCTCAAGAAAAATCAAAAATATTGATATGGTTCAAACATTCAAAGAAGAATAAGTGAAAAAAAAGTTTTATATAATTCTTCTTTTCTATTTTCTTATTGAAAATTACTGTTTAATATTCCTCTTGTTGGAAAAGAAGCTATTTTTTCAGATTTTAATAGTTCTGATTCCTTTTTAAGTTTTTCAAGTTCATTCTCTAACTCTTGCTTAATAGAATCTTGTTTTTCAGGATTATCCATAATTTCCTTTAATTTATAAGGATTTTTATTCTTAATATCAGCAATATCCTCATCAACAAGTTTAATCTTATTTTTTAAACTGTTTATCTGCTTATTAAGTTCTTCACTACTTTTTTGAATAGGTTCCTTAAGTATTTTTTTTAAATAATCTTCTTTAAGTGATTTAATTTCATCCAATTTATTATCTTTAAAATAATCCTTAGCAGTAAAAAATATATCATATGTTTCATCATTTAAATCTTCATGAAAATACGGATGAATAATATAAATAAACTCTTTATAAATCATATCAAGTTCTTCTTTTTCAATAGGACTTAATTCTTTTTCAATAATTTCCTCTCCAATATCCTCATAAATAGATTTTTCATATTCAATAAGCTCCTTTTTCATCTGTTTAAATAATGGAAAATCATATTCATATTCTTCTTTAGGCTTATTTATATTAATTAAATTAATTTTAGCTCTTAAATATTTAAGTTCATCATCTTCTTTTCTAAAATATTCATCTACTTCACTTTCAATAAGCTTAATATTAAATCCTCTTCTAGGATTTATTTTACGGATTTTGGATATTTCCATTTTACATTTTTTATTTTTAAGAGTATAATCTTTGATTTTAAGTTCTAGTTCTCCAAATTCCATAAGATAACTATTTTCAATATCTTCACAAACATGTAAAATTAGATTATCCTGTTCAAAAAGTTTATCAGTTAATTTTTTCTTATAAAACTCAACTTGCTGATCTAATTCCAAGCATTCTGTTTGAATATTTATTTTATTCATTATACTCCCTCAACTAAATCCATTTAGTTTATTTATCATTACTTATGATTTTTGTCTTATAAATTTTTAATTATTTTATATGATTATAATGTTCTTAGTTCTTATCAAAACATTAAAATAGATTAAAATATAGAGTAGATAGCAAAGTTATCCTATGAGAAAATAGGGAGTGTGAATATGACTAAAAAAATAGTAGCAGTAAATGCAGGACCACGTAAAGGATGGAATACTGACACATTAATAGATGAAGCAATAAAAGGAGCACAATCTCAAGGTGCTGAAGTAATAAAATATGATTTATATAATCTTGATAAATATACTGGATGCATATCATGTTTTGTATGTAAAAAAGAACAATTCAAGGGACATTGTATAGTAAAAGATGGATTAACAGAAGTATTAGATAATATTAGAGAAGCAGATGGATTAATAATAGGTTCACCAAATTATCTCTCTGAAATGACAGCATCATTTAGAGCAATATATGAACGACTAATATTCCAAAACTTAACATACAATAATGATGTACCCTGCTGTAACGAAAATCCAATTCCAGTACTACTTATAATGACAAGTAATGCACCAGATACAATGTACACACAATTAGTAGAAAATTACAAAAATACCTTAACTAATTTTGTAGGACCAACCACAACATTTGTCAGTGGAAACACACTACAAATAAAAGACTATAGTAAAACAGACTGGCCATGGTTCTTTAATCCAGAAGAAAAATATGAAAGACATGAAAAAGTCTTCCCAAAAGAAAAAGAAGCAGTATACCAGAAAGGAAAAGAACTAGTTACAAA
>SUTP01000070.1:8034-9636 GCA_015062815.1 Methanosphaera stadtmanae
AAAAAGAATTTATTATAATTGAGGAAAGTTATTTTCCCCTATTATAAATTTATTTTAAAACAAATTTTTTAATACCAATTAAACTTAAAATTATAGCTATTATATAACCAATTAAAGAAATCACAGGCATATCAAATACTCTAGGACCAAAGGTAACAACTGAAGAACCAATTATAAGGGCTGAAACTAATGCAACTATTGAAACCTTATCTGTGATATCAATTTCAAACTTAAATTGTAATTCTTCATTTTCAATCTTATGAATAGTGTTCATAAGCAGTTTTGGCAACGTTTGAAGCATATGTCCATATAAAATCACATTACTTTTTTTACCTTTTAAAAATTTTTTAGGACTAATTCTTTGTTTAGCAATCTCGGCAGCAACAGTTTTAACTGATACGAAAACATCAATTTCAGGGTCAAGATTATGTGCAGTAGCTTCAATCATTGATAAACCCCTAGCCATTGTAACAACCTCATTTGGAAGAATAACTCCATATTCCTGCATAAGATTAAGTAATGCCTCTAAAACACCATCGAAACGATTGAGCTCAACACCAAAGTACCTTCCAAACAAGTCATTTAAATCTCTTCTCAATGTTTTTGTATCAACATCATAATCCAATATGTCCATATACATTAATTGATTTATCAGCCCGTCAACATCCTGGTCTACAAATAATATCATTACCTCGGATAGATTACGTTTAAAATCTTCATCAAAGAATCCCATCATACCTAAATCAAGATAACATACAACATTATCCTCTAAAATCAAGATGTTACCTGGATGTGGATCTCCATGGAAAAATCCATCAATAAACAATTGTTGAAGGTAAGAGTCAAGGACATTTCTTGCTAAAAGTTTTTTATCAAATGTATCATCATCACTAGTATAAACATCATTTAACTTTGTACCTTCAATAAATTCCATGGTTAAAACTTTTGAGGAACAATATCTGCCATATGTAGATGGAATATGAATATTTGGATTATTTTCGAAATTTAATTCAATACGTTGCATATTCATGAATTCATTATTATAATCAATTTCTTTATGAATAGAACGATCAAATTCATCCATAATACCTGGTAAATTTAATTTTCGAAGATTTGAATTCCATTTATCGGCTTGTCTGGCAATATATTTCATTATTTTCAAATCAAGATCAATTTTATCAGTAATACCCTCTTTTTGGATTTTAACAGCAACTTTTTCACCGCTTGTTAATTTAGCTTCATGAACTTGACCTATGGAAGCAGTAGCTAAATGTTCATGATTAAATTCTTCAAATAAATCATCTATATTACCATTCAATTCCCTTTCAACTATTGATTTAACCTGTTCATAGGATATTGCAGGATTATCATCTTGTAAATTAGCAAGTTCATTTGCAATTTTTTCACCAACAATATCTGGTCTTGTACTTAATAACTGACCTAACTTAATGAAAGTAGTTCCTAATTCCTGAAGCATCAATCTCAATTTTACTGGAACTTCATCATCTAATAGTATACTATAAGTCTCTTCATCATTGTCCCTGTTTTTTATTTTACTTTTTGCAGTTTGGCCTAAAAGCTTATCAAAACCATATTTTTTAA
>SUTP01000008.1:0-12073 GCA_015062815.1 Methanosphaera stadtmanae
ATGTAAATGAAATTTAAACTAAGTAAATATAGATTTCTTAAAAATGGTAATGTATGAATCTTAATTGATTTTTACATTAACATCTGACTTAAGTACCCCTGTTTTTCACTGTTTTTGGGTGGGCTTTAGTATAGTGGGGTGTATTTTAGTATGTAGTTCATGTATTGTTTATCTAGTATTCTGTGTAGGCTCATTAACTCGGGGCTTGTTGTTGCTCTTTGTTCTGTTAGATTTCTGAGTGTCTTGTTTTTTATGTTTTCTTGTGTTTCTTTTATTGTTATTTTTAGTTGATTTATGTTTTCTTCTTCTAGATTGCTGGTTATTTGATATTTTTCTTGTGGGTATATGTTTGTGTTGGTCATTAAGTTGTTATTTTTTGCTTCGTATATGGCTCTTGTGTTATCAAAAATGTCGATTCCTATGTATGTTAATATAGGTATGATTTGTGTTGTAGCAAATGGGAAGTATAGTGCAGTACTTGGATTTATATTTTCTCTGGTTTCAATTATTATGCCTAGTAAATCTTGAGGATTTCTTTGTAGTTCATCAGTATTTGCAAACATGAGTGTGGTGTAACCCATATTAACTAATTCTTTAGCACATTTTACTCTTAAATCTGTGTATTGTGCACCTTGTATTACTGCTATATCATTTTTATCTTCATTTTTTTCGGCTAATTTCAGTGTTTCTTCCAGATGTTCTTCTGCTATTTCTTTTTGTATTTTGTATGGTGTGGCTATATTTTCTATGATGTTGATTTCTTTATAATTTATTAGTGTTGGTGATATTTGTTTATTCCATTCTCCAAGTCTGGCTGGTCCGTCATGTGTTTTTATTTTTATCATGAATTTTTTTCTCCCATTATATATTGTTATTATTTTTATTGGTTTTTCATAATATAATTTCATTAATTTATTTTATATTATGGTGTAACCTTTTAGGTTACACAAGCTTATTTTTTTGATACCTTTATATACTAACAAGAATTAATCTATTAATAGAAATTTATAATTAAGCATATTTTCTGTAAATTTCTACAAGTTAACTATTAAAAATTTATTCGGATTTGATAAGTTAGGAGTATCAAATCTAATTCTAACAAATTATAGGTTTTTTTACAATAATATAATAAATTTATATTGTGTATTTATCAATGGAGTGAAAAAATGACATTATTAAACGAACAAGAATATTTAATAACAAATGATGACATTGATCCAACATTCAAAGATACTATAATGGCAAATGGATCAGAAACATTGGCTGTATGTTACCAATGTGGTACATGTTCAGGTGCATGTCCTGCAGGTAGAAGAACACCTTACATGATCAGAAGATTAGTAAGAAAAGCAATCATGGGATTAAAAGATGAAGTAATCAACGACGATGCTATTTGGATGTGTACTACCTGTTACGAATGTGAAGAAAGATGTCCTCGTGATATTGAAATAGTCGAAATTGTAAAAGCAATAAGAAATGTAGCAGCTCATGAAGGTCACATGGCAATGGCACATAGAAAAACCGGATCCTTTGTTGCTAAAACCGGTCATGCAGTACCAATTAATGATAGTGTAAAAGCTTTAAGAAGAGAAATTGGTCTTGACGAACTTCCTGCAACAACTCATAAATATCCACAAGCATTAGAAGAAGTACAACAATTAGTCAAAATCTGTAAATTTGATGAACTTATCGGCTACGACTGGAATGCTGGAGATATAAAAGATTAAATAATTTATATTAGGGAGGATTAAATTATGGCATATGCTTATTTCTTAGGATGTATTATGAACAACAGATATCCTGGAGTAGAAAAATCAACAAGAGTACTCATGGATAAATTAGGTGTAGAATTACAAGAAATGGAAGGAGCTTCCTGTTGTCCAGCACCAGGTGTATTCGGTTCTTTTGATAAAGAAACCTGGGCTACCATTGCTGCAAGAAACATAACAATTGCAGAAGATATGGGATCTGAAATCTTAACTGAATGTAACGGATGTTTCGGTTCACTCCATGAAGCTAACGAAGAATTAAAAGAAAATGAAGAATTCAAAGCTCAAGTTAACGGATCATTATCACAAATTAACCGTGAATTCAAAGGTACAACTGATGTAAGACACTTCGCAGAAGTATTATACAACGATGTTGGATTAGACAAAATTTCAGAAGTTCTCCAAAAACAGTTAAACTTAAAAATTGCTGTACACTACGGTTGTCACTTCTTAAAACCTTCTAAAAAATTACAAATAGACAATCCTAAAAGACCTAAAATTTTAGATGAACTTGTAGAAATCACCGGTGCAGAATCTGTTGATTACGCAGATAAAATGATGTGTTGTGGAGCAGGTGGAGGTTTAAGAGCAAGAGATAAATCTGTAACAACCAGTTTCACCAAAGAAAAACTCGACAACATGACTGCAGCTGGCGTAGATGCTATTGTAGATGTATGTCCATTCTGTCACATGCAATTTGATGTAGGACAAAAAGAAGTTAACGAACAATACGGAACCAACTATGCAATACCTGTATTACACTTAGCTCAATTATACGGATTAGCAATGGGATTATCACCTGAAGAATTAACACTTGATAAACAAGTAGTTGATCCATCAGACTTAGTAAGTAAAGCTTACTCTGCAGCATCTGCAACTGATGCAGCTCCTGCAGCTGACGCTGCTCCTGCAGCAGATGCAGCACCAGCATATGAAAAACTCACAATCGCTGATGGTTGTGTAGGTTGTGGATTATGTGTAGATGCTTGTCCTGTAAATCACCTTGAAGTAGTTGATGGTAAAGCACAAGAAAAAGCTGAAGATACTTGTGTTGGCTGTGGATTATGTGTAAATGCATGTCCTGTAAACGTAATTACTTTAAAAGAATAAATTAATTAATTGATTAATTTTTTCTTTATTTTTTTTCGGATATTTTTTCTATTTTAATAGGGGAATATCTTATTCTTAATATTTTTTCATGCATGATTAAGGGTAAAATATTTAAAATAGAAACTTAATAATAAAATGTATTAAATTAATAAGGAGTTTTTTAGTATGGCAAATAAATTAACAATTAACGTAGAAACATGTGTCGGTTGTGGAGTATGTGTAAATGCATGTCCTGTAGACCACCTTGAATTAGTAGATGCAAAAGCAGTAGAAAAAAATGATGACACTTGCGTTTCATGTGGAGTTTGTGTAAACGCTTGTCCTGTTGATGCTATTGCATTAAACGGATAAATATTTTTTTTCTTTTTTCTTTTTTTTCATGTTTAAGTGACTTTTTTTATGACTTTTTTCTATTTTTAAAAAATTATTTATATTGTTTTTGATATAATCAAGTATATTCTAAAGATATAAATAAAAAAAATAAATACTTATTAAAGTAATATTAATAATTATAAAGGAGTTTTTATAATGCAAAGTTTTATCGTACAATTAATTGGAGTTTTCACTCTTAAAGATTTGCCAGAAGAATATAATCGTGTAGTAGAATTTAAAGCAACTCTTGAAAAAAGAGAATTAAAAGATACGGATCAAATAGCAATTATTGTTATTAAAGATACTACTTCATATCATGCATTATTCTTAGATTACTATGATAGTATGGAAGAAATTGATAAAGAACTCGAAGAATCATTAGATGGTAAAATATACAACTTTACTACTAGAAATATTATAGAAGGTCACCTTAATGGCAGAAAATGATTCTGATCCATTATTTCAAAGATGGACAGTATTAGACCATTTGTTAAAAGAATTAATTCAATCTTATGAAATTCCACGAGATGTCATTAAATCTTTACAATATGCTAAAGCTTTAATTAATTTCTATAAAGAAGATCCTGAACACCCAGATAGGTCCAGAGAACTTCCTAGAATTGAAAGTTTTCTTAGGGATGCTGAAATGGGTTTGTTGAGTATAGCAGAAAATGAAGGTAAGGACTTTGTAAAGGATTGGGAACAAAAATTATATGATGCTTCTACTGGTAAAGAAGTTTTCAAATATCATAAGTTACAATCTAAATTTATTGCTGGAATGCCTGCTAACTTCGATTTTGTAAGATTTAATTTTAAAAATCATGTTGCTGAAGAAAGATTTTATGAAATATGTGAATATGAAGGTGTCATCATAGAATATGATGATAATGATTCATCTGTATTTGTATTTGGTGAAAAACCTAATATAACTAATGCTCTTAAAGAAATGGCTTCTTTTTTCCAGGAGCAACAACAGAAAGCATAGTTCAATCTTTTTTTTCACTTTTTTATTTTATTAAATACTTATTGCTAATTTTTTAGTTTATTTAAATAGTACCTTTTATTATTAGCAAATAATAATCCTTATTAATTTTAAAAAAGATATTTTTATATAATTAATTTCATAGGAGATTTAATTAATGAAAATTTTAGTTGTTACTGATATACACAGTACTCCAGAGAAAGTTTTTAATTTTTTAGATGAAAACTTTATAGATCAAATAATTGTTACAGGGGATGTAACTGAATTTGGTCCTGATGAATTATTCATTGATACACTTAATAAATTAAATAAATATGCACCGATTTATGCTTTGCAGGGTAATTGTGATCCTAAAAACGCATCTGAATTAATTGATAAATCTGAAGCAATTAATATACATTCTAATAAATCAAATATTGGTAATATTACTATTGTTGGTTTTGGTGGTTCAAATCCTACACCATTTAACACACCTAATGAATATGATGAAGAAATATTATATGAAGAATTAAGTAAATTCAAAGATGATTTAGACACAGATTCATTCACAATTTTAGTAACACATGCACCACCATATGATACAAATGCTGATAAAATAGAATCAGGAATACATGTTGGAAGTACAGCTATAAGAAAAATTATAGAAGAAACCCAACCAACATTAAATGTATGTGGACATGTACATGAATCTGTAGGTGAAGACAAAATAGATAATACAATTGTTGTAAATCCAGGGGATGCCAAAACAGGACATGCATGCATAATAACTTTAAGTGATGAAGATATAGAAAAAAATAAAGTTAATTTGGAATTAATTACATTATGAAGGTGGAATATTGACAGAAAAAGGAACTTATATTTTCAATAAAAAGAGAGAATGTATGGATAGAAAAGAACTCGAAAAGTTACAGTTAAGACGACTTAAAAATGTAGTAAACTATGTTTATGATACAGTACCTTATTATCAACAACAATTTGATCAATATGGTGTTTCACCAGATGATATTAAATCTCTTGAAGATATAAGATTATTACCATTTACTACAAAAGATGATCTTAGAAAAACTTATCCATGGGGTATGCAGGCAGCTCATAAAGATGATATTGTTGAAGTACATTCCACAAGCGGTACCACAGGAATTCCTACAGTAGTAGGTTATACTCAAAAAGATATTGAAATCTGGGGTGAAGTGGTAGCAAGAGGACTTGCTATGGCTGGAGTACACAAACATGATACAGTCCAAAACAGTTATGGTTATGGTTTATTTACAGGAGGAATGGGAGCTCATTATGGTGGACAAAAAATTGGAGCTGTAGTAGTACCAACTTCATCAGGTAATACAAACAGACAACTTAGCTTCATGAAAGATTTTCCAACAGATTTCTTAACATGCACACCATCTTATGGATTATACTTAGCTGAAAGTTTACAAAAACAAGGAATAGATGCATCAGAAATTCCATTAAGAGCAGGAGTATTTGGTGCAGAAATGTGGACAGAAGAAATCCGTCATAAATTAGAAAATAAACTGGGAATTTCTGCCCATAATATTTATGGATTAACTGAAGCAATTGGTCCTGGTGTTGCAACAGAATGTATGGAACAAACAGGAATGCACATACAAGAAGATCATTTCTATCCTGAATTAATTGACCCTAATACACTTGAACCAGTAGATCCTGGAGAAAAAGGAGAATTAGTTATCACAACACTTACAAAAACAGGAATGCCTCTCATAAGATTCAGAACAAAAGATTTAACCACATTAACATATGAAAAATGCGCTTGTGGAAGAACAACAGTACGTATGGGCAGAATCTTTGGACGTAGCGATGACATGCTCAAAGTAAAAGGAGTAATAGTATTCCCATCACAAGTAGAAGAAGTTCTCATGAAAATGGAAGAACTTGCACCAGCATACATGATAGAAGTATCAAGACCAGATATATTAGATATCATTGAAGTACAAGTAGAACCTGATCCATCATTCTTAACAGGTACTCTCAGAGATATTGAAGAATTAAGAAGTGTAATAGTCAAAAAATTAAAAGAAGCATTAGGTATAACTGTAAAAGTTACCATTGCAGAACCATTTACCATACCTAGAAGTGAAGGAAAAGCAACAAGAGTAATAGATCACAGAGATTTTAGTTAGGAGGCTAAATAATGGCAGTAAAACAATTATCCGTATTTTTAGAAAATAAACAAGGACGTCTTTGGAAGGCATTAAGCACTCTAAAAAATGAAAAAATAGATATAAGAGCAATGTCAATAGCAGATACTTCAGAATTTGGTATTTTAAGAATGATTGTTTCTGATCCAAAAACTGCAAAAGAAGCACTTGAAAAAGAACAATTTGCAGTAAGTTTAACAGATGTACTTGCTATAGAAGTAGAAGACCAACCAGGTGGTCTTGAAATAGGTCTTGACCTATTAAATAATAATAATATAAATGTTGAATATATCTATGCATTTGTTGAAAAGAAAAGTGAAAAAGCTTTAGTCGTATTAATGACTGAAAATAATGATAAATCTTTAGAATTATTAGAATCAGAAGGATTTTCAATATTAAATGAAGATGTATACTCTATATAAAGAGTTACATCTTTAATTACTACTTTTTAGAATTTATATTCCCAAAATTGGGATGGTGTCTTATTAAAACCATATCTTATGGCATTTACCATGAAATTTTTACTCATTTTACAAGAATCAGCTAGATTATATCCTTGTATTAGGCGAGATGTTACTGCTGAAGAATAGGTACAACCGGTACCATGAGTATTATCTGAGTTTATTAGTTCACCTTCAATTATTGATAAATTATCATCCTCAACTAACACATCATTTCCTTCCATATGTCCTCCAGTAACAACAACATTACAATACTTACTTAAGTTATATGCAACGTCTATCATATCTTCTTGACTTTCTATTTTTTTATCAGCAATTTTTTCTGCTTCATGTACATTTGGTGTTATAATAAATGCATTTTTAAGTAAATATTTATGAAGACTCTCAACATAATTATCTTCACTAAGATTTTTACCACTTTCAGAAATTAAAACAGGATCAACCACGGCCTTTAACTGATATTCCTTAATTTTCCTAGACACAGTTTTAACAATATCCTTTGAATAAAGAACTCCTGTCTTCATATATTTGATAGGATAAACATCCATAATCTGATCAATTTCTTCTTCAATAAAATCAGTACTAATTGCTTCAATACCAGTTACAGAATAAGGATTCTGAGCAGTTAATGCAGTAACAACAGTAGTAGCATAAATTCCATGGGCATGAAATGTTTTACAATCACATATAATACCAGCTCCACCTGAAGGATCTAATCCAGCAACACTCATAGCACAATTATCATTCATTTTTTCTTTCAACATTCAATCTCTCCTGTCCATGAATACTTGTAACACTAATATTCAAACTACTTAAATAACTAAATGTTTCTGTTTTTTTTCCATGTAACAAAAATTCACCCAAATCCTGAGGTGTATTAATATCAATAGATAAATAAAAAGAATCATAGATATTAATACTCATATTTTTTTCTTCAGCTTCATTTAAATGTTTAAAGAAACTAAAATCTCCAAATAAAGGTTCAAATTCAAATGTATGTTTAAAACATAATAAATTTGTTCCACCACCCTTAGATGGACTTATAACTAAATCTTCATCACAATCAGCTAAATACTTAATATTTTCTTTCTTAATCAGAGGAATATCTGAAGGCAGTACCAATATATCATACTCTTCATTAAACTTTTTAATATAATCAACAGCATCAATAATAGCATTATTTAAATAGTTATTTTCATGTTCATTTTCTTTCAACGTATCAATTTTCAAAATATCTCTTGCAAATTTCAATACAGACTCATCATTACTAACAACAATAATTTTAAATACATCATTTTTAATATTAGATACAATATCTCTAAGCATAGATTTTAATAATTTTTCACGTTCATCATTACTTAAAAAAGGAGATAATCTTGTTTTTGATGTATCAAAACTAGATACAGGTAATATAGTAATAATATTATTCATGTATATACCTTTGTTTAAAGTAATATAATATAATAATTTATTTTCAAAAAACTGATTAAAATTTTATTAACTTTAAAACATAAAGATATAAATATTATTAAAATAATTTAATAGGAATTATTTTTATCAAATTATTACTTTTTTACACTTTTAACTTATAAGACTTAGTAGTATGGTGAATAAATGAAAAATTTTAGTGAATGGTTTCATAATATATTAGAAGAAGCAGAAATAATAGACTCAAGATATCCGATAAAAGGAATGAGTGTATGGCTACCAAGAGGTTTCCAGATAAGAAAATACACATTAAATGCAATAAATGAACTTGTTGAAAAAGATCATGATGAAGTATTATTCCCAATGCTTATTCCTGAAACACAACTTTCAAAAGAAGGAGAAACTGTAAAAGGTTTTGAAGAAGAAGTTTACTGGGTAACTAAAGGTGGAAAAAATGATCTTAATGAAAGATTAGCATTAAGACCTACTAGTGAAACATCAATTTATCCAATGTTCTCATTATGGATTCGTTCACACATGGATTTACCAGTAAAAGTATTTCAAACTGTAAGTACATTCAGGTATGAAACAAAACATACACGACCACTCATAAGAGTACGTGAAATAACCACATTCCATGAAACACACACAGCCCATAGTACACCTGAAGAAGCAGAAGAAGAAGTACAAGAAGGAATAAGAATTTACAAGGAATTCTTTGATAAATTAGGTATTGGTTATTCTATATGCAGACGTCCTGAATGGGATAAATTCCCTGGATCATTATACACAACAGCATTTGATGCAATAATGCCTGATGGAAAAACACTCCAAATAGGAACAGTGCATAATCTTGGTCAAAAATTTGCACAGACATATGATATACAATTTGAAAATGATGAAGGAGAACATGAATATGTAAATCAGGTCTGTTATGGTGTATCTGACCGTGTAGTAGCAGCACTCATAGCAGCACATGGTGATGAAAAAGGATTACAATTACCACCAGTGGTAGCACCTGAACAGGTAATAATCATACCTATTATATTTAAAGAAAAAGAAGATATTGTACTTAACTTCACAGATAATCTAGAAAAAATACTCAAAGATAATGGAATCAGAGTCAAACAGGATAAACGTGATATGAGACCGGGTAAGAAGTATTATGAATGGGAAAAACGTGGAGTACCTATAAGAATAGAAGTGGGTCCAAGGGATATTGAAAACAATAATATTGTATTAATCAGACGTGATACAGGTAAAAAAGAATTCATAGAATATGATGAAAATACAATCGTTGATGTCGTAAAAGAATGTATGGATAACATAACTAAGGATATGAAAGAAGCATCAAATAAATTCCAGGAAGAAAAAACATTCTTTGTAACAAAACCAGAACAAATCAAGAAAACAATCAATAAAAAGGGTGGAATTGTTACCTGTAACTGGTGTGGAGAAATTGACTGTGGAAAAGAAATGGAAGATAAATTTGACATTGATGTACTTGGTACACAAGAAGCTGAACTAGAAGATGATGCAACCTGTATAAATTGTGGTAAAAAAGCTAATCACAAAGTTTTAGTATCTAAAACTTATTAATCTCTTTTTCTTTTAAATTTTAATTCCAAAAAAGATAATAAGGGGGTTAAAATATAGTTTACTGTGGGTTAAGTCTGTATATTTAGATTTTTTTAGGGGGAATATTAATGAACATTCCCCCAAATTTGAATATTATGGAGTTTTTTTCTTATTTTTGTGACTTGTGGAGGTTATAAGGGAGTTTTTTAGTATTTTTACTTATATTTTAATATTAAGGGTTATTTATTATTTTTTTCTCTATAATTATCTATTGCAGCTTGTAGAGCATCTGCAGCAAGGTTAGAACAGTGTAATTTAATAGGTGGTAATCCATCCAATTCATCTGCAACATCATTTCTTGTAATTTGATATGCTTCTTCAACACTCATTCCAATAGCCATTTCAGTTATCATACTACTAGTAGCAATAGCAGCTCCGCATCCAAAAGTGCTGAATTTCACATCAGTTAATTTTTCATTTTCATCAACATCAATATAAATTGTCATGATGTCCCCACACACAGGGTTTCCAACAGTTCCTTCACCGCTAGGATTTTCAATCACACCAGTATTTCGTGGATGAGTGTAATGATCAATTACTTTATCACTATAATCCATTGCCAAATATATCACCTATCACTTTTTTAATACCTATCTAAATCTTCTTCATCTAATGGTTTTTCAAATTTATCTCCTATGTATTCATCTGTTTTATTATCCCATAATGGAGAAATACTTCTTAAATATTCAACTACTTCTTTAATAGATTGAACTATATAATCAACATCTTCAATAGAATTATCTTTTCCTATAGATAATCTAAGAGAACCATGAGATAATGCAGGTTTAATACCTAGTGCTGCAAGGACATGTGATCCTTTCAAGTCTCTTGTTGAACACGCAGAACCAGTAGCTCCCATAATTCCTTTATCATCTAATCTTAAAATTAATGATTCTCCTTCAATTCCAGAAAATCTGAAGTGTATATTGTTAGGAAGTCTATTTTCTAAGCTACCATTTATATATGAATCTTTGATTTCGGAAGTTACTTTTTCTACTAATTGGTCTCTAATTTCCTGGTTGTGTTTCATTATATTTTCTAAATTGTTATTTGCAATTTCAGCAGCTTTACCTAGACCTACAATTCCAGGTATGTTTTCTGTACCTGATCTTATTCCATCTTCTTGACCTCCTCCATGAATAAGTACTTCAAGTTGAACACCTTTTTTGATGTAAATAGCACCAATTCCTTTAGGTGCATTAATTTTATGTCCTGAAATTGATAATAAATCAATATTTTGTTCTTCAACATCTATTGGTATTTTACCTGCACTTTGAACTGCATCAGAATGGAATAATACATTGTGTTTTCTTGCTATAGCACCAATTTCTTTTGTTGGTTGTATTGAACCTATTTCATTGTTAGAATGCATTATTGTTATTAAAATAGTACTATCTTTAATTGAATTTTCTAATTCTTCCAAGCTTATGAATCCATCACTATTTACTGGTAAATATGTAACTTCAAATCCGTATTTTTCTAGGAACCTACAAGTTTCAAGAACTGCTGGATGTTCAATCTGTGAAGTAATAATATGGTTTTTTGGGTTGTCTTCTGTTTCTTTTGCTCTTTCTTTAAATGCAACCCCTTTAATTGCCATATTATCAGATTCAGATCCACCACTTGTGAATGTTATTTCTTTTGGATCTGCATTAATTAGGTCAGCTACTTGTTGTCTTGCTTTATCTAATGCTTTTTTTGATTCGACACCTAATTTGTATAGTGTAGATGCATTTCCAAATTTTTCATTGAAATAAGGTAACATTTCGTTTAAAACTTCTTCGACTACGGGTGAAGTTGCTGAATTATCCATATAATACATTTTCATTTATATTTCTCCATGATTCTCTATTTTTTTTAATCATAATTTTCTTAACATTGTTAATTAACATTGTTATATTTTTTATCACAATGTTATATTTTATATAAGTACTATTTAAAAGTATCTTTTATTTCGAAAAAGCATAGAAATCTTTAATTAAAAAATTATTCTGATTTTTATAATTTATTTTCGTTTTTAAGTCTTTTATTATGATTATTTTCTATCTTGGAATATATTCAGCATACAAAATAAATTTTAATAACAATTGTTATAAAAACAAATATGTTTTGAAAAAAATAATTCATAAAACTTAATTG
>SUTP01000008.1:12173-25476 GCA_015062815.1 Methanosphaera stadtmanae
TTTAATACAGCATTATTTAAGTCTAAATTTGAGACAACTAAATTTTCTGTAGTATATTTTCTAAATTCATCATACTGTTTATCATCATTGAATATAGGTCTTAGTTCATGTTCTATTGGTCTTAATTTTTCATCAAGTATAGTAGTTAATTCATCTATAGCTTTTTCATTTTCTTTTATCATTTCAGATTGTAATATTTGACCAATCTCATTTTTTGTGAAATCTTTTTCCAGTAAGTCAAGTATTAATTCATCAATAACTTCATTATCTTTTTTGTGATTTTTTAAATGTTTATTGTTTTTATTTACTTTCACAAATCTTTTATAAAATTGGTTTATTGACTCTTCATCATGATTGTATAATGAATCAACAGTATTTAATAGTACAACACTAGCATATTTTTTAATTAAATTTTCTGTTATCATGTAAAACTTCCCATAATACTTGTTATATTACTTTTTAATTTTCTTAGTTTATAATCATTTATTATATTATGCTGATAAATTGTTTTAAAATTAGTTCTATCTAGTGGAGGTTAGAAAAAAAATGTAATAATGTTTATTATTACATCTTTTTGATAATTTACATACCTACTTCTTTATGCATGTATTCATATAAAAATGCTGCTACAACTGCTCCAACTATAGGTGCAATACAGTATACTGGTATGTAGTATACAAATGCTCCAGCTGCTGCTGAACCTTGTACTAAGTAGTTACCAACCATAGGTGTTAATGCACGTGCTGGGTTTACTCCAGAACCGGTGTAATTACCTATTGCTATAACAATACCTGCTAATACAAGACCAATACTTAATGCTGCATCAGCTACACCTGATTTGGTATCTACAGCAGTTCCCATAATCACATACATTAACAAGAATGTACCTATGAATTCTGCTATAAACATACCTATCATAGTTATATCACCGAATGGTCCAACTCCACCTAATGCACCTATTGTAGATGCTTGAGGGCCTGATATTGCAAGTAATGCGAATGTTGCAATAAATGAACCAATTATTTGTGCGATTATATATGGAATAAGATCTTTTGTATCGAATTTTTTAGTTGCCCATAAAGCAATTGTTACTGCAGGGTTAAAGTGAGCACCAGAAATACTTCCAAATGCATAAATTGCTACTGTTAAAGCCAAACCAAAGGCTAAACCAATTGCTATCCAATCAGGCATAGTAATTCCTATATTATATATGCTGTTGTATGTTGGTGCGCTTGCTCCATTGTTAATGAATAATGTTAACACAACGGATGCTGTACCAAAGAATACAAGGATAAATGAACCGATGATTTCAGCTAAAATTTTTCTTAATTCTGTCATTTTTCATTCCTCATTTTTTTTGTTAAGTTTAATAAAGAGGTTACCCTATTTTTGACTAGCCTTTAATGCTTCATAACATTGACGACATAAAATTCTAGGTAATGTTTGATCTAATTTTTCTGATGGGAATGGGTATCCGCCTGTCCAAAGTTCAATTTCTTCTCTTACGATATGATCTTCGCATAAACCCATACCACATACTATACAGATTGCTACAGCTTCTGTCTCT
This sequence comes from Methanosphaera stadtmanae, assembly GCA_015062815.1. Taxonomy (GTDB): domain Archaea; phylum Methanobacteriota; class Methanobacteria; order Methanobacteriales; family Methanobacteriaceae; genus Methanosphaera; species Methanosphaera stadtmanae_B. Next base: position 13,741 of record SUTP01000008.1, read on the forward strand.
TTTCCTTCTAGAGAACACATGTAACATTTCATACTTTTCTCCCTCCTCCACTGAATATTTTATTTAATTTTTTATTTAAAAGTTATTTTGTTATAATTAAACTTACTTTAAAGTGGTCTGTTCTTTTTTATTGATTTTAAGGATGTTGTAAGTTTGCTTTAATTTCGTTTAAATTTTCTTTATTTTTTAACGATTTTTAATATGAGTTTAGTCTTATCTAAACTTATAATCAGTAATTTTTAAATATTTTTTAGAATAAAAATTTAATTAGTCTATTTTTAAGTTAAATTAGTTAATTTAACAACTAATCAAATAAATTAATAATAAATTTAAAATATATTTATTTTTTAGGGGTTCTATGTCAAGATTCAAAAAAATTTACTAAAAAGAAATTCCTATAAATAATGAATTATAAATCTAATATCATATTTTTTTAATGAAAATTGAAAGGTTATATTATGATGGATTTTAGAAATGTACAATTACCTCGTGAAATACATACTGGTCCCGGAATACTAAATGAAGTGGGTGAAGTATGTAACACACTATTTTCAGAAAAAAATTTGGTAGTTGTAGAAGGACCTAACACTAAAAAAATAGCAGGAAATCAAGTAATTGAATTATTAGATGATTCAGGTTATAATATAATCGAATACATTGTTAAAGAAGCTACAATGGATAATGTTAATAAAGTAATTGATTTGTCTAAAAATTCTACAGCTATTTTGGGAGTGGGTGGTGGAAAAGTTATTGATGTAGCAAAAATGGCTGCAACAAATAATAATATACCTTTTATTAGTATACCAACAACAGCAGCACATGATGGAATGTCTTCTCCTAGAGCATCAATTAAAAATTCTCAGGGAAGTGTATCACTTTCAGCTAATGCTCCTTTTGCTATTATTGCAGATACTCAAATAATTAATGAGGCTCCATATAGATTTACAGCAGCAGGTTTTTGTGATATAATTTCTAATTTAACAGCTGTTGAAGATTGGAAATTAGCACATAAACTGATTAATGAACCATTTAGTGATTCAGCAGCAGCATTATCATTAATGACTGCGGAATTATTGATTAAAGAAGCTAATCATATTCAGCCACGTCATGTTGAAAGTGCAGGTATAGTTGTCAAAGGTTTAATAAGTAGTGGTATGGCGATGAGTATTGCAGGAAATAGTAGACCTGCAAGTGGCTCTGAACATAAATTTAGTCATGCACTTGATTTAATAGCTCCAAAACCTGCATTACATGGTGAACAATGTGGTATTGGTACTATAATGATGATGTATTTGCAAGGTGGGGATTGGAATAAAATAAGGAATGTATTACAAAAAATAAAAGCTCCAACCACAGCAAAAGAATTAAAAATTGATGATGAATATATTATTGAAGCTCTAGTTAAAGCACATACTATACGTAAAGAACGATACACTATATTGGGTGATAGGGGTTTAACCAGAGAAGCCGCTGAAAACATAGCTATAAAAACACATGTAATTGAATAAAATAGTTAGTAGGAGGATATTTAATGATTACGTTAATAGGAACTAGTTTAGCTAAAACTGGTTTAGTTTTCACATTTTATGGAGGATCAAATAAATGTGAAACCTGCAGATTTAAAAAATCTTGTTTAAATCTTGAAAAAGGACGTAAATATATAATAAAAGATGTAAAAAAAGTTACACATGCCTGTCCATTACATAAAGATGGTAAAGTCAAAACTGTTGAAGTAGAACTTGCCACAATCAGAACAAGTATTGAAACTAAAAAAGCATATAAAGGTTCTACAATTATATTCAGACAACCTGAATGTGAATGTACTTCAGAACTAGAATGTGAATATTGGGATATATGTCATCCCGAAGGTTTATTGAACGATGATAAATGTCAGATTAAAGAAATTGGTCCTCAAATTTCTTGTAAAAATGGAATTAAATTAACTGAAGTAATATTAAGTTTATAGGGGATAATATGACAAATATGAATATTTTAAAAGATAATGTAGGTAGAATGGCTGCTGATTTAATAGAAGATGGTCAAATTGTAGGATTAGGAACTGGATCTACAACACACTATTTTATTAAATATTTAGGTGAAAGAATTAAAAATGAAGAATTAAATATTCTTGGAATTCCTACATCATATCAATCATTAATTATTGCTAGAGAAGCTGGTATTAATACAACAACTCTTGATGAATATGATATTGATATAGCTGTTGATGGTGCTGATGAAGTAAATCATAATTTGGATTTAATAAAAGGAGGAGGAGCCGCACATACTCTTGAAAAATTGGTTGATAGTTCTGCTAAACAATTTATAGTTATTGTGGACCAGTCTAAAATGTCTGATGAATTGGGTAGTTTCCCTGTTCCTATTGAAATAATTCCTGACGCATTAAGGATTGTTAAAAAGACTCTTATTGAAATGGGTGGAAAACCAGAATTAAGAATGGGTATGAAAAAAGATGGACCAGTTATAACAGATAATGGTAATTTTATTCTTGATACTAAATTTGACATAATTAAAAATCCACATCAATTGGAAACAGAATTAAATACTATTCCGGGAGTACTTGAAAATGGTATTTTTTCTGGTTTAGCTGATAAAGTTATTGTTGGTAAAATGTCACATATTGATGTTATTAATAGAGAAGATTAATTTAATTTTTGGTGTATTCAATGAAACAGTGTATGGATTCTGATAATCTTCACAGACGTCTTAAAAAAATAGAAGGTCAAGTTAGAGCTATTGATAGGATGATTGATGAAGATATTCCTTGTGAAGATGTATTAATGCAAGTTAATGCTGCAAAAAAAGCCTTAAATAAAGTTGGTACTATAATTCTTGAAGGGCATATGAATCATTGTGTAAAAGATGCTATTGATAAGGGAGATAGTGGTGAAGCTATAGAGGACCTTTCAAGAATAATAGATTATTATTCCCGAATATAAACATTTATATTCCTATTTCTTTTTTATTTAAAAAATAATTTATTTTTATTAATCTATTTTTTATTTTTCAATAAATCCTTATTTGTATTCAACGTAGATTTATTCTTTTGTAACGTATCTTTATATACTCTTAAACTTAATAGTATATATTATACCTTTGGGGGTATAGGTATTGTAATGAAGTGTAGATTTCTAAGGGAATCTATAATTATCCCCGTGTGTTTCATGGTTTCATAGAATTTATGTAAATTATGAAAATATGAAAAATGTTTCATTTTTCTACAAAGAAAATAGATTTTATAGAATAACATTTTATTGTTGCTAATTGATAAAAAAAATCAATGTTTGGATTTTATAATATTTTTGTATTATAATTTTTGAAAAACCAATGTTTTCATTTGAAATCTTGTCAATGAATATAATATCTATTATATTATCAAAATACAGTTTATAATAAGGTCTTGTGATTAAATATTTTAAAAAATTATTATCTCAATGATGTAAGAAAAAAGGGTTTAAAAAGGTATCCATAGTCTTTTTATTTTTTTACGTCAAATAAAAAAAATTCAACCGTTTATAATATATTAAATAATAATTTTTTTTTATTTATTCTTTTACTTAAATTGGAAAATTTAAGTTCTTTTTTTATTTTTTTTTATCCAAAATTAATTATTCAACATATAAACTTCTAAGTAAACTAATTTCTTCTTTATAACCCTCAACATCATTAGGAGTTTCTAAATAAAATGGTAAATCCTTCAATTTAGGATGATTAATAATGTCTGTTATAGCATCCAATCCTAATTCACCTTTACCAATCTGTTCATGTCTATCTTTATGACTACTTAGACCAAATTTACTATCATTAAGATGAATAGCTTTAAGTCTATCCAATCCAATGACTTGATCAAATTCATCAACAACATCATCTAAACTATTTTTAATATCATATCCAGCATCATAAACATGACACGTATCAAGACATACACCTAATTTTTCATCCATATCTACTTTTTCTATAATTTCCTGTAATTCTTCAAAAGTTCTACCAATTTCAGTACCTTTACCAGCCATAGTTTCAAGTAAAATTGTTGTTTTCATATCTTCTCTAATTAATCTATTTAAAGATTCAGAAATTAATTCAATACCTTTTTTGGCTCCTTGTTGAACATGACTTCCTGGATGAAAATTATACATATTATTTGGTAACTGGTCTAATCTTTTCAAATCATCTTCAAACAGTTCAAATGCATTATTTCTAGTTTTTTCACTTTTTGAAGCTAAATTAATAACATATGGTGCATGAGCTAGAATAACATTTATATCTGTATTATTCATTAATTCTTCTAATGCTTTAATATCCTGTGGATTTAATGGTTTGGCTTGACCTCCTCGTGGACTTCTTGGAAAAAATTGAAATGTATTCGCATCAATACTCAAAGATTCCAAACCAATATTCTCAAATCCTTTATTAATTGATAAATGACTACCTATAGTAAACATATTTATTCTCCTTGATTATTTATATCCTAATTAAAATATTAATATTACTACTGATAAATATTGTATATATAAATAGGGGTTAAATAATGGAAACACAAAAAATATTAGTTACTGGTGGATCTGGTTTTATTGGAACTAATTTAGTTAACGAATTAAGAAGCAGGGGTCATGAAGTCATAGCTGCTGATTTATTAAATAATGACCGCGAAGATTATGTACGTACAGATGTAAGATATTACAGACAATTAGAACGTACTTTTGAAGAATATGGCTCATTTGATTATGTTTATCATTTAGCTGCAGAGTATGGTCGTTGGAATGGAGAAGCTTACTATGAAAACTTATGGCAAACCAATGTCATAGGTACAAAAAACATGATAAGATTACAAGAAAAAAAGAAATTCAGAATGATTTTCTTCTCATCAGCAGAAGTATACGGAGATTACATGGGTAAAATGTCTGAAGATGTAATGGAAAATAATCCTATAAAAGATACTTATCAAATGAATGATTATGCAATAAGTAAATGGGCTGGTGAATTGATGTGTATGAATTCTGCTAAAATGTTTGATACAGAAACTGTTAGAGTAAGACCAGTGAATTGTTATGGTCCTGGTGAAAAATACACACCATACAGAGGTTTTATTCCAAAATTCACATATTTAGCTTTACATGATAAACCATACACAGTATTCAAAGGTCATAAAAGGATTATTGATTTTGTAGGAGATACAGCTAGAACTTTTGCAAACATAGTCGATAACTTTATTCCTGGAGAAGCATATAATATAGGTGGAAATCAGGATTGGGAAATGGATATTAAAGATTATTCTGATTTAGTTCTTGAAGCAACTGGTCGTGATGATAGCTTAGTAACTTATGAGGAAGCAGAACCTTTCACAACTAAAGTAAAAACAATTGATTTCTCAAAATCAATAAAAGATTTAAAACATGATCCTAAAGTTAAACCTAAAGAAGGTATCAAAAAAACAGCAGAATGGATGAAATGGTATTACCGTTTAGAATAATATCATTTCCTTTTTTTTACTTATTTTAACTCATTGAATATTTTATTTAATTTATTACCAATAACTTCTTTTGAATAATTTGTTGATTGTTCATATCCTTCTATTTGAAGTTCATTATATAATTCATCATCCTTAAATAATTTTAGTAAACAGTCACTTAATTCTTTATAATTCTTAGGTTCAAAAAATAAACCACCTTTTTGACCACTAGCTTCAACAACTGGAGGAATACGTGCTGCTACAAATGGTGTCTTTAATGATAAAGCTTCTATAATAACTATACCAAAACCTTCCACAATGCTTGGTAGACAAAATACTCTTGATGAATTAACTATTTTCATAACATCTTCATGTTTTTCAACAAAACCTAAAAATTCAACATTATCATCCAAATCTAATTCTTTTGATAAATTTTTTAACTCGGAATCTAATGGTCCTGTACCAACTATTTTACATTGAATATCTGGAATTACTTCTTTAACAATATGCACAGCTCTAATTAAATCTTCAACACGTTTATATTCAACAAGTCTAGCTACACAAGCTATGGTTGGCTTTGTATATGACTTGGATTCAACTTTTGGAAAATCAACTATATTATGTACAGTTTTTAATTTCGTTTCAGGAACATACGGTTTAAGATTATCTTTAGTATAATCAGAAACTGGTAAAACCAAATCAATATCTTGTTTTAAGAAGTATCTTTCAATTACTTCTCCAAAGAGTCCAGTTATTCCCATGTTTTCTATCCATCTACCAATCCATACATCATGGTAACGTGCAGCTATTGGAACATTTAGTTTTCTTGCAATTTTTAAAGCTACAGGGTATGTAATAAAATTATAACCTATAACTAAATCAATATCTTTTAGATTTTTTCCCGTATTATAGGCATCTTTCATAAATTTAAGTCTATTTATAAATGATCCTTTCTGCACATAATCACGTTTTTCTCCACAACAAATTACATGTACATTATCTATATCAAATTCAGGTTTTTCATTGTCTTCTCTTGAAGTTAAAACTGTTATATTGTTGTATTTAGATAATTGTTGGGCTTCATTAAAAGCACATACTTCTACTCCACCTTTAATATCTAAATCTTCACTGTGTGGGAAGTATTCTGTAACTATACATATATTCATTTAAATCATCTTTAAAAAAATTTAAAATAGGGGATTATTCATTGATTTTTTCTGTTTAAATAGAAATTTAATTGGTCTTTGATAATATCACTAACGGAATGTTCTATTTTAGCTCCTAATTTCTGTATTTTTTCTGTATTTGAGAATAATATTGGTACTTCTGCTGGTCTGAATCTAGCTGGATTAAATTCTACTTTAACTTCTCCTTGATTAGTATCTACTTTAAGTCCTTTATCATCAATAGTGTATTCTATTTCATCATTGAGTAACATGGAATCTACTTTTGTTTTATCAAAAGTTACTCCATAATATTTGTCATTATTCATTTCGGTAGGTTCTTTAATTGTTTTCTCATCATTATATGTACTTATTGAATCAACTGTGTATCCAGCTTCTTCTAAACTTAGGAGAATATATGAGAGTATTGAATTTGTTCTCATTGAACCTTGATTGTATACATCTCCAGCATTTGCTTTTGTTGCAAGGAGTAAATATCCGTTAATAATATCGTCAATGTGAGTCCAATCTCTGAATGCATTCACATTTCCTATGGTTATTTTATCGGTTAATCCCATTTTTAGCTGCATTACTTGGTTTGTAACTACACTGGTCACAAACATTTTTCCACGTCCAGCTCCTTCATGGTTGAATGCTCTTGAAACTACTGTTTCAAGTCCGTATGAGTGATAGTAGTTTCTTGTTAAATAATCACCATATACTTTAGATATAGCATAAGGACTCATTGGTCTAAGGGGATTTGTTTCAGATATGGGTAATTCATGAGTTTGTCCTTCTTCTAAATCGGGGAAAATAGTTTTATATTGGTTTAATACTTGTTGATATTGTTTATTTGATGAAATTACTAAACCATATTCTTCACTAGAACCTGCAAATACCATTCTAGCATCAGAATCTTTCATTCGCATTGCTTCAAGTAAGTTGTTGGTTCCTTTTGAATTTATTTCTTCAGTTTCTGTTGGATTATTAAATGATTGGGGTACAAAGGATTGTGCACCAAGATGGAATACATAATCTGGTTCTGATTTATCAATTGCATTAGCAATAGATGTAATATCTGTTAAATCACCAGTAATTGTTGTTATATCGTTTTCTATTTTATGGAATGATATATTGGAAGGAACTGTTCCATCAGTTCTTCTACGTAATAATCCATATACATTGGCTTCTTCTTTGATAAGTCTTTCAGCTAAATAAGCACCTACAAATCCACTGATTCCTGTAATTAAAATATTTTTATCTTTGAATGTCATAGTTGTTTTCCCTTATTTTTTTATTAAAATATAATTAAGTTAATATTTATAATTCATTAATTTTATTATTATCTTTTTTAATTTCATTTAGGTCAAAGTATTATTTTAGACTCCTTTTTTTCTAGAATTTTTTATAGAGATTATTTTAAAAACTAAATTATAATAATCTAAAAGATTAAATATATCATTATAAAATAATTTATTAATATTAAATTCGTATTTTTTTTAAGGAGTGTATCAAATTTGACTAAGTTGACTGTAGTAATACCTGCATATAATGAAGAAATAGCTGTAGCTAGTATAATACATTTATCTTCAAAGTATGCAAATGAAATTATAGTTATTGATGATGGAAGTACTGATAGAACTTCTGAAGTTGCAGAATTAGCTGGTGCTACAGTTTTACATCACAGTACTAATTTAGGTAAAGGTGCTGCATTAAAAACAGCTTTTAATTATGCTTGTGATTATGATATTTTGGTTACTATAGATGCTGATGGTCAGCATAATCCTGATGAAATACCTATGTTAATTAAACCAATTTTGGATAATGAAGCAGATATTGTTAATGGTAGTCGTTATCTTAATGGACAGGATACTGAAACACCTACATATAGACGGGTGGGTCAGACTGTATTAGATACAGCTACAAATGTTGCTGCAAATATCAAATTGACTGATACACAAAGTGGATTCAGAGCATTTTCTGCAGATTCTTTAGCTCATTTTAATTTGAATTCTGATGATTTTAGTATAGAAAGTGACATGTTAATTGAAGCTTCTAAAAATAACCTGATAATAAAAGAAGTTGAGATAACAGTTAGGTATGATGTTAACACAACTAGAGCTAATCCAGTAGTACAAGGTTTAACTGTATTAATGAGAATTCTTGAAATTATGAGATTTAATAGGCCTTTATACTTCTATGGTGTAGGTGGAGGTATAGTATTATTTATTGGTATGTTAATGTGGCTATCTTTATCTATGTCCGTATGGGCATCTGATGTTCATTTATTAACAATTAGTTTTTTCATCATGGCAATAGGAGTAATATTGATATTTTCTGGAATTATGACTGATACTTTAAACAGATTTAAAAATTAATTTAGTATTACTAAAGTTCTATTAAAACAAATTATATAATAAATAAGAACTAAACAATTAGTGTAAATTAAAAACGATAAATAATGAGTGTAATTAAAATGAACTTTGAAGATTTTAAAGGAAAAGTTATTTTTATAGGTGCTGGACCAGGTGATCCTGAACTTATAACAGTCAAAGGTGCAGAAGCAATTAAAAATTCAGATGTTATTATATATGCAGGTTCATTAGTAAATCCAGCTGTACTTGATATAGCAAAAGATGATGCCCAAATATATGATAGTGCAAACATGAATCTTGATGAAATTTTAGATGTAATTAAAAAAGCTCATGAAGAAAATAAAATAATTGCACGTGTACATACAGGTGATCCTGCAATTTATGGTGCAATTGCAGAACAGATTAATCAACTAAGACCATTAGGTATAGAATTTACTATAATTCCTGGTGTAAGTAGTTTATTTGGAACAGCAGCTGCATTAGAATCACAATTAACATTACCAGAAGTATCCCAAACAATTATTATAACACGACCTGAAGGAAGAACACCTAAACCATCCAAAGAAGCATTGGCAAAACTTGCAACTCACAATGCAACAATGTGTATCTTTTTAGGTATTCATATGATAGAACAAGTAGTAGAAGAACTTCTTAAAGAATATGATGAAAAAACACCGGTAGCAGTAGTTAAAAAAGCAACATGGCCTGACCAGGAAATTGTTCGAGGGGACTTGACAAACATTGCTGATAAAGTACATGAAGCAGGTTTCACAAAAACCGCAATGATTGTTGTTGGAGATGTACTTGACCAACAAAGTGGAGAAAAATCCAAATTATATGATCCTAAATTTGCACACATGTACAGAAACAGTGTTGATGAATAATTAGGTCATATCTTTAAAATTTAAACATTAACTAAACTCCATTAAGATATTAAATAATGGTTAAACATTATTTTCTTTTTTTTCAATGAAGTAGTATTTTTATAACTTTTATTTTATTTGGTAAATGAATTACGGTATTTAACAATATATTCTGCTTAAAAAAAATAAAAAGAGTATTTGTTTACTCTGTTTCTCTTTTATCTGCAACATATTCCATTATAGCAAATATTAAACCAGAGAAGACAAAGGTTAAATGTAACATTATACGCCAGAATATTATATTTGGATCAAGTGATGCAACCTCTAAAAAATCCTTAAGTAACTCAATTAGAGATATTGCTACAACAGAACCAATAATTTTTAGTTTAAGACCTGAAAAATCAAGATTACCCATCCATGATGGACGATCAACATGTTTTTGTGCAATATCAATTTTAGATACAAAATTTTCATAACCAGAAAATGTTACAATTAAAACAAGATTACCTAATAATGATAAATCTAAGATATTTAATACATTCATAGTTATTTCATCAAAACTAAAAGTGAAAATATTAGGAATGAACGCTATTAACATCATAATGAATTTAATCAAAATAGCAAATAAAACCACAATCAAACCAAGAAAAACGGGTGCTAAAAACCAACGTCCTCCAAATAAAGCTCTTTCAGTCAGGTCTTCTATCTTTTCAAAATTAGATTTTTCTTCTTTTTTATCAGAATCATCCATTATAATTCACCTTCCTCAAATTCATGTTAAATAATAGTATTTTTATTATTAAATAAATATAAGTTTAATTGAAAAGATTTAAGATTATCATTTTTCATTTTTTTACTAAATTTCTTTCTTCACTTCTTAAATTAAATGAAGAGTATTATTTTTTCAAAATCTTAAAAGAAGATAATACTTATACTTTTAAAGATAAATAATAATATAAAATAAAGGAGTTTTAATTATGGACACTATTGATTTAATTAAAGATGCTCTAAAATATCCTATTGAAGATACAACAGCATTTCTTAAGTTAGCCATTCCAAATCTTTTAGTGGTAATTATAAGTATGATATGGATTGGTTTAACATATGGTATAACAAATACACGTGATATGTATTTATCATATGGTGTTTTTTCAATTATAATTATTGTTCTAGCATTTCTTGTCGCATTATTTTATTCAGGACTTTCAATTGAAATAATAAGTAGAACTATTAATAATTCAAAACAATTACCTGAATTAAATCTTAATTGCCTTATTGATGGTATTAAGTTTCTTATTGTAGGATTAGTATATCTTATTCCAATTATAATCTTAACGTTGTTGGCAGTTTTTATTATACTACTTAATAAAAATTTAGCAGTGTTAGGATTAATTATTGCTTTCATTACTTTAATAGTAGGAATAATCATAGCATTCGCATTGATTATTGCTATGTGTAGATATGCTGAAACTAGAAGTATATCTGAAGCTATAGAAATTAAAAAAATTTATGAAATAGCTCAAAAGATTGGTCTTGGTGACTTTGTTATCACATCAATATTAATTGGAATTATTGCAGGGGTTGTCTCATTTGTTTTAGAGTTGATAGCAGCTATTCCAATTATTGGACTCATAATAGTTTCTATTGCAACAACATATCTTGTAATGTATCAGGCTAGGGCATATGGTTTATTATATTTAGAACAAAAATCACAGTATTCACCATATAATCAATACAATCAATATAATAATCAAATACCACCAAATAATAATCAGGTAATACCACCTGAAGAATCAAATAGAATAGATTTCCAAAATAATACAGAACACAGAGAATTTCAGGAAACTATTAAATGTCAAGTCTGTGGA
>SUTP01000008.1:25576-30315 GCA_015062815.1 Methanosphaera stadtmanae
TTAAATAATTTAGAAAAAGCTTCTCAAACTCAAAAAAAAATAGTAAAGGAGATTAATTTAATTTTTCATCTCTTAAATCAATAGTGTCTTCAAGATCAGGTCCTGTTGATATAATTGTGATTGGTACTCCAATACTTTCTTCAATGTCTTCAATGTAATCTCTTGCTTCTTGAGATAAATCTTCATATTTGTTAGCTTGATAACATTCTGGATATAATTTGTCAATACAAGTTAATGCTACTTGTGTTGCACCATTTATCATACAGGAACGTTTTGCAAATTCTTTATCGAATAATCCAATTCTTCTTTTACGTCCTGTTACAACACCATATTCTTCTAATCCTAATTTTTCAGCTTCTTCTGGTGTCATTTCTGTTGGGAATGGGCCTTCTCCTACACGTGTAATATATGCTTTGAGTACAACTACAACATCATCAACTTTTGTTGGTCCTACACCTACATCAGCTGCTGCAGTACTTGCACAGGTATCTTTACTGGTTACAAATGGATAAGTTCCATAGTATAATGATAAACCAAATCCTTGAGAACCTTCAATGAATACGTCTTTACCTTCATTTATTGCTTCATTTATTTCTTTAGGAACATCAGTTATGTAATCTTTTAAAGCATCTACATCTTTTGCATAATCAATTGTTCTGTTAATTCTGTCAGCATTTGCAGGTCCGCATCCACTTCCAGTTGTACCTATTTTTTTAGATAAATATGATGAATCTTTATCAGTTTGCATGTGTTTATCTGTAATTATTGCACAGTTTGAATCTACTGACAATCTTTCTTTGATATCGTATTTTTCAAGGTATTCCATTTCGTGTTTTAAAACATCTGGGTTAACAAGTACTCCGGCACCTATTAATAATCTTGCATCTTCATTGAAGAAACCTGATGGTGTTAAACGTAAACCATATTTTTCTCCATTATATTCAACAGAGTGACCTGCATTAGGTCCTACTCCAGCTCTAACAATTATATCTGGTTTATCGTGGGTACAGAAATAAGTAATACATTTTCCTTTACCTTCGTCTCCCCATTGTCCACCAACTAATATGGTACATGTCATAAAAAATCGTATCTCCTTGTAAGTAATTTTCCTACTTTTTATTAATTTTTTTTTTAATGGTTTATTTTAAATAAACCTTGCATCTAATATTTATTTAAAATATTCAATAAAAACTTTTCTATATTTTTTATTTACTTTATTTTTTTGGAATGTTTTATCAAGGTTTAATAGTTATAATATTTCTAAAAAAAGTAGTGTGTTGTCATTATATTATTTGAAGTTAATAATGACTCATGGGGGTTAAATCTAATGAATAGTCTTGTGTTTTATGTCCGGGTATTCCAAAGGCATCGGCTCTACATTGGCTACATGATCTAAATACTGGAATTATTTCTTCAACATCATTTCTAACTTTCCATATGGTATCACAGTCTGGTATTGGATAGCCTTTGAATTTATTTAAGGGTATTATTGGTAAAACATTCATTATGGAAGCACCTTTATCACGTACTACTTCAGCTATTTTTAATATTTCCTCATCGTTAACTGTTGGTATTAGAACTGTGTTTACTTTCACAATTATTCCTAGTTCATCGAGCATTTCTATTCCTTTTAGCTGATTTTTAAGTAGTAATTCAAATCCTTCTTTTCCATGATATATTTTTCCATGATAGTTTATGTCATCATATATTTTCACACCTGTTTCTGGATTTATTGCATTTATTGTTATTGTTACAGTTTTTACTCCGGCTTCTTTTATTTTTTCGGCATATTCAGGTACGAGTAATCCATTTGTACTCATACATAATGTAAGATGGGGTAATTCTTTATTTATTCTATTAAATAGTTTTAATGTGTTTGGATTATATAATGCATCGCCGGGTCCTGCTACTCCTATTACACTTATTGGCATTTTTTTGATTGTTTTTTTGATGTGTTTCATTGCCTGTTCTATATTCATTATTCCTGCTGCTACTCCGGGTCTGTCTTCTGTTGTATTTATATCTCTTGTACAGAAACCACATTGTATATTACATGCTGGTGCAATAGGGATATGTATTCTTCCAACTTTATCATGTACTTTTTCATTAAAACATGGATGTGCTCTTGTTACATGGGCAAATCTTTCTTTTCTTTCATTAATTTTGTTCATTTCTATCACTCCTACATGACATTATTGAAAAATTAACAATGTTAAGTACTTATAATTTATAGTGGCTAGTATTTAAATATGCACTAAAATTATATTGAATTATTTTCTTATTTTTATAATAAGTTCATAGTTATTTGAAATCCTAAAATAAAAATTATTCAAAAAAATAGAAATATATTTATATAATTTTTAATAAATTATTTATTATATTAAAATATTAACATAAAATGAGGGTTATTTTAAAATAAAATGAACAAATTAATAAAAGAGTACCAAAAAATAAATGACAATATTAAATTATTCAGAATAGTAAACAATAAAAAGAAATTATATAAGATTTTAACTAAAAAAATAGTTGAAGTATTATACACTAATAAAACAGATACTTATTTAATAATATCAAAAACAAATAAAGCTATAGGTTTTTTCTCAATAAAAGAAACAAAAATATATAATAATAAATTAGCAATTGAACTGATTTGCTTATATATTCTTAAAGAATACAGATTAAAATACATAGCAACAGATTTATTAAATGACATAAAAAGATCAATAAAACAAAATAATAATGATTATGAATATTTTTTAGCAAATAGTTATGTGGAATCAGCAATGTTTTTTCTAAAAAATGGATTTGATTTTTATCATGTGGATAAAGGATTAAATCATAAAGAACGTAATATTATACTCATGTACAAAAAAATTAAATAAAAGAAGTTAAGATTAATGTTGTCTTAATTTCTTACGTTTTCTTATATTTTTTAAATCTTCTAAAACTCTACCTTTTTCATAATTACCTTTATTTAATGTAGATAATGATAATTTATCAATATTTTCATATAAGTTTGTTTGAGTATCTGGTTTTCTTAATTTTTGAACATATAATGAAATGAGTTTAGTCAGATATTTGCCCTTGGTAAATCTACCGTCAATTGTAATATTATCAATACCCATTTGTTTAAGTTCACCAATTTCATCAATTAAACATAAACATTCATCATTAAAGAAATGACTCTGTTTATTATAATCAAAGTGAATATGGTACTTTGCTTTATGTTCCTTATCTTCTAAAACAACATATTCTCCAGGATTAATATCTAAATTGCCATTGCTGAGATTTGAAAAATCATCTTTAGATACCATAATTTCCTGGTTACCCTGAACAATTAGTTCTAGTGGTGTGTTGTATCTATGAGATTTTCTAAGTAAATCTTTAATTTCACTACTTGATAATTCACTAGAAATTGTCAATCCCTTGAAATTATTCTTATTGAGCATTAAAACACTATAATTATTCCATATGTTTAAGTTATGTGAACCATAGACGTTTGTATCAGTGAATATTCTAGTTAATGATGGTGAATCTCCCATTATTGAAATGAAAACTTCATCATTTTTGAGATTTTCATAAATTGTTTTCATTTTGTTTAAATCTTCATCTGATGTAAATGATGATAGTACCCATACTAATTCTTTATCTATGGCAATATTTTTAGCTTCTCTAAGAATATTTTCTATATTTTTGAAGTAATCCTCTTTATTGTCGTAGATAAATGATGGATCAAAGTATATTCTGTCTAATGGATTTCTGTTTGCAACAGTTAATAATTCTAAATTGTCCACATATACATTTAATCCAATATAATCTGAAGGAATATTAACCTCTTGATTATTTTTATCTTTCTTTGCATATTCCTTAATACTTTGTCTGGTCAACTCCTGATTATCAAGTGAAGGAATAAAATAATCAAGTAGTTTATCTGAAGCTTCATTTAATATGTTTCTTCTTAACTTATTTAATTTACCAATAGGCATAAAAACATCATCAGGTAAATTTGTAACATTAACTTTATCCACAATAAATGGAGTATCACCAGATTTTTTCATTTGTCTTATGATAGTTTCATCATCAAGCGGTTGATTTTTAGCTTTTTCTAATTTTTCTTTTGATTTATATCCAAAACTAATAATATTATCATTAACTTTAAAACTTGCATTTACACTAAGATGCATTTTCTTATTACATGTAACATCAAGTGAAATAGGAATACTTGGTTTTATCTGTTCATTAAGATATTTCTTCTGTGAATCATGTAAATCTTTAGAATAACTAATATATACTTCAGAACCAACTCTTATATCACGAGTAGTCTTAATGAGGATATGCTTTTTGTCTTGTTCTAAAATTTTATCTAAGTAAATACCCCTAATATGATTGTTATGTTTAAAACCGATACCATCACCTGTTTGTAGTATTGGATGATCTTCATTTTCAAACTCAATATCTACTTCTTCACCTTCAATTGATTTTATTTTACCCAGATATAAACCCTGATGGAAAGAAGTTTCACGACCCATAACTTCTCCGGGATTATCATGCATTATATAACCCTTAGTATAATATCTATTGAATATTAAATCAAGATTATCCTCAAGTTTTTTAACAATCATAGAATTATCCTCATTATCAATATTATCAAGCATAGTTCTATAAGTTTCTACAACAGTAGCCACATAGTCTTCAGATTTAAGGCGACCTTCAATTTTAACAGAGATTATACCAGCATC
>SUTP01000008.1:30415-36383 GCA_015062815.1 Methanosphaera stadtmanae
GCATCTACTCCCACCCTATATAAAAATTGGACATATTTTAATACTTCAAGTATTTCACCACTATTAAATAATGTATTTACTGTTACATGAACAGAAGCACCATTTAAATGAGCATATTTAACTCCCTTTTCTATTTCTTCTGATGTAAAATTATGGGCAAAAGCTCTTGCACCATATCTCTGCCCAGCAAGATATACTGCATTAGCTCCAGCATTAATAGCAACTACAAGTATATCATATGAACCTGCAGGTGCTAATACTTCTGATAAAACCATTTAATTTAACCTCGCATTATAATCATTCAATAAATAATATTTATATATGTAATTTATTATACTAATTTATATTCATGTAAAATCTATTATTGCTGATTAAACAATATATAAATAATATAGAAACTATGGAGTTACATCATGATATTTGATGAAGCAGGACTTTTATCATTCAATAATATTCATTTAGTCATAAAAATTATTCTGGCAATTGCAATTCCTTTAATAATACTAAAAGTATCTACTAAAATACTATCAAAATTAAAGGAATCGACGTCAATGGATGATAATATATTTAAAACATCCCTGAAAGTCATACGATATGGAATTTTTTGTATAATTTTCATAGGTTTGCTGGAAGTTTTAGGTATAGATCTCCAATCAATAATAGTAAGTTTGGGTCTTGTCAGTGTAGCATTAAGTTTAGCTGCTAAAGATACTTTATCCAATTTAATATCTGGAGTAATTATTTTACTCGAAAAAAATTTTGTAGTTGGGGATGTAATAGGTATTGATGGACAAGTCGGGCAGGTTGTAAAAATAGGATTTAAATCAGTATCATTATATATGAGAAAACAGGTAATTGTAATTCCCAACATATTATTTACAACAAAACCCTTTATTAATTATACCAGAGATGGAACTTACAGAGTAACATTTGATATATACTTATTAAATAAATATGATCTTGATGAAAAAGTTAAAGAAATATCTGCTGTTTTAGAAAAAAGCGATTTAATAGTTGATAATCCTAAATTTCAAATAGAGCCCACAGCAATTACAACTGAAGGAGTTCAAGTTGTTGTTAAAGTGTATATTAATAATCCATTAAAGGATACGTGGATACGCTCCAAGTTAATATCTCAAATTAAATCTGAAGTATTAATTGAGGATATAGAATAAGTATAATTTCTCTTAAATGGGTGGTTATATAATTAAGGTGTTTTTTTACCTTAATTATTTATTTTTATCTACTCATCTCTTTTTTTAAAGTAAATTTTAATTAAATTTTCATCTTTTTCTTCTTCAACCTGAGTATTGTCAGATAATAATTGTGCATAGTAAATTTCTATACCTAATTCACCTGCAAGGAATTCCTTAACTTCCTCAGTAAACTGACCAAATTCAGGTGTTTGCATATGTTCCTGCAATGCTTCTTTTGATTCCCATTTTTCTACAAAAGTTAATGAACCATCAACTGCATCCTGATATAAATTGTAACTTATGTTTCCTTCATGTGTTCGGGAAGCTTCAATAAGAGGTTTTGCTTTTTCAATCACATCACTAGTTTTATTTTCTTTAACTTTTAAGATTCCATTTACTATAATCATAGTTTGTTCTCCTTAAACTCTAATATATTAATATAATATTCATTATATTTATAATTTTTAAACATTATTTCTAATCTTTTCAAAAAAAGTTTAAAAAAAAAAGTATATGATGGAATGTTAATCATATACTTTTTATATTGTAAAAAAAATATCTTGTTCAAATCCTATTTTTTGGAGAATAATCTATGAAATTACTAAAAATTTTACTTAGAAGACTTGCCGGCTTGTATTGTTTTAAATTAGGATTTTCATAGAAATTAACTGTTTTTTTATTTGAATACATATAATTATTTCCTGAATAAACAACTGTAATGTTCTTAATTTTACTCGTAGGAGATATGAACGAGTAAGTATAACTACCATTAGTAATTTTTGCTTTTTCAAGACTTAATCCATTAATTTTTATTATGATATATCCCTTATTAACAGTTTTATTATAACTGTTTTTAATAAGGCCACTTATAGTATAAGTTTCTCCTTTTTTATTTGTTGTATTTGTAATATCGATTAGGGTATTAATTTTAACTAATTTAATCATTGAATAATTTCTATTTGAATTATACAAGTTATTGCCTGAATAAACTAGTTCTAAATTATACTCTGTTTTACCAAAATTATCACTGGAAATATAATAATTTTCTATCTGAACAAATCCATTCTTAATTATCTTGTTTTCTTTTATACTAATACCATTAATCTTAAAAATAACTTTTCCAGAATTCACGGGATTATTATTATCATCATGGATGTATGCTGTAAAATTAACATATTCATTAAAGTATGATGTTACATTTTCAATTATGGAATACACAACAATTTTTTTAATAGTTAATGTAGAAGCATCTTCAATAATATTTTCAAATCCTTTTTCATAATACTTAACTTGAATAGTATAATTATTTGATTTCCATGAGGGATTTATAAGATAATTTAATAGTTTAACAGAAGTATTATTAACTTCTATTTCATGATTTTTAATTGTTAATCCATTTACTTTGAAAATTATTGATCCATTGTTGTATTGGTTTATATCAATAATATTAGCTTTAATATTAACTGTATCACCTATATGAGTTATGATGGGTTCTAACTCTATTGAAGGCATTTTTACGAAGATTACATGTTCATCACTTTTAGTAATGTTGAATATATCCCTTAACGTTATTAGAGTACTTATGTTTCCAGTTTTCAATACTTTTTTTGTGAATGATATTGTAAAGCTTTTATTTGCATCCAGTTTTTCAATATTTTCAAAGTTAAATTTACTTAGACCATACCTATGATTTGAATTAATGGATATGTTTATATTAAATCCTGTTCCATTACCAATATTTGTTATAGTTAAATTATATTTTGCTGTAGATCCATATAAATAATTTTTATTATCTGAAATTAATTCCATCTGGTATGATGGTTTTTTAATAAGTATGGTCTTATTTACACTATTTTCAAGATTATTGATACTTATATTAAAGTTTTTAGTAGAATTCACTTTAGTATTTATTTTCAACACTTTTGTCTGATTACTATTTAAATTATCAATATGCCATTGGTTGGCTTGTTGGCTGTAATTATCATCATTACATGATAAATAAATTAATTCAAGTGGAACTATGTTATTGATGGTTATATTAGTACCGTTTCCTTCACCTATATTGGTTATGGATATGGAATAATTAAAATCATCATGATAATTAACATTATCCTCATCTACACTAATATTTATGGAGTATTCTGGCAAAACAACATGTATACTAGTACTTGTATTAGTATCTACATAACTTCCCTGACCTGAATATAATAATTGAAGTTCATAATTCCTGTTTTCAAGTCCATCAAATTCAAATCTACCATTTTCTACAATAGTCTTATTGATAGGAGTATTATTCTCATATATTTCTATTATACCTGAATTTACTGTGGTATTGTAGATTTCATGGGTTTTTACAGTACCATTAACTACTATTTTTTCATCAAAATTGTATGTTTTATTGTTTACTGTTATACTTGTATTTCCAAGTTGATTTCCATAATACTTATTATTGGTGACTGTGTTGAATAATTCTTTCTCTGAATAGAATAATTCATTTGAAGTATTATTTATAAATACTGAGTCTAAAACATTTATTAAAGATTCATTTTGGTAAATAATATTATATATTGCATTATTTTTTATGAACACACTATTAATAACATCTAATTTTCCAGAATCTATTTTTAAAGTGTAATTGCATGTATTATTGTATATTGTAGAATCGCTGATTGTTGTCATGTTTTCCTTGTTGTATAAGATATTCTTAGCAGTATTATTTTCTATGGATGTATTTATGATTTCTAATTCTTTATTATTAGATATTATATTATTTGCTTTGTTCTGACATATTGTGGAGTTAGTTAGAGTGCTTGTTATTGCTTTGGGGTCATTGAATAATATTGAATTGGATGTGTTATTGAGAAGGTAGGAATATTTTATTATGGTTGTTGAATTAATGAAATTATATATTAAAGCATTTTCTGCATGGTTATTGAGGAAATAACTATTTTCTATTATTGTTGTTCCATTATTGGTTGTGCTTATTCCACAAGTACTGTTGGGGGATGTATTGTTAATAATATTGGAATTATTTATTTTTATAGTCCCTCCAATATTTGTGATTACACCACCATAAACTTGTTTAGTGATAGTGTTCTTGTTTATCGTGATATTGTTTAATGTTGTATCTCCATAATTGAGTATTGCGCTACCAACGTTTTCTTTTGTATTTTCTATAGTGAGATTGTATATTTTTAAAGTGTATCCTGTTCCAATTTCAATAAATCTAGTTTCATTATTTCCTTGAATAATACTGTTGTTTCCATTTATTATCAGAGTTCGTGTTTGTCCTCTTGCTGACTTCCATGTTAAATGTTGGTTTATTGTGTAATTATTTTTTTCAAGGTTTATAATGTATTCATCCGCATCTGATTTTTTGGCATTGTTCACTTCTGTTTTTAGTTGATCGTATGTGTTTACCTGTGTTGTGTAACTCGTTTTTTCTGAATTAATGTTATCATTTGTCTCATTTGTTTGTGCTGCTGTAATTGAATTTATACTTACCATTACTGTTATCAGGATTACAAAACTTATTATAAGTAATGATTTTTTATTGTACATTATTCTATTTTTTTAACTTACTCCTTTATTTTTTTATATTTTATATAAGGTCATTTTATACAATGACCATAATTAATTATAATAATTATAATATTTATATTTTTCAATTGAAATTTCTATAAAATGTATATTTAATCTACACGAACTAATGAAAATATATACAATTATACAAAAAAAAATAATTATTTCAATAGAAAAAAATACAAAATCCAAAATCATTAAAAAGAATACATGAATAGTTAAACCTTCACTTATCCTAATAAAAAAATGTTTTTTAGGAAAAAAATATCCTATTATCAAAACTTCTTAACAATACTTCAATATATCCAAAAAATAAACCTGAAAACACCCACATTCTAAAATAATTATAAAACTCCTCAAAATCTAATTAACCATCACATATACACAATCCATCATTAAAATTACACGATAAAACACATATACTATCTAACAGACATCTAAAATAAGTAATAAAGAATCATACAATATTATAAAATCAAAAAAAAGGATAATAATCACCCAAGTAACTATTCAAAAAAAAAATAAGGGGAAAAAAGAAAAAAAACACGAAAAAAAAGAGAATCAACACCACCCCTAATTATTCTTATTTAGTGGTGTGGTGTTTTTTTATCTCCCTTTTTTTCTTATTATTTTATAATTTTTTTTTATTTTTGTGTTATGCTTGATTTATAATAAGCATTTTCACTTGTTGTTATGGTTATGACGTCGGTTGTTTTGAGTTTTCTGTTTAGGTTTACGTTTATGTTTCCTTTGCTTGCGATTGTGTTGGCGAATGTTACACCGTTGATTTTTATGTTTACTTTAACATCCTTGGTAAGTTTACTGTTTTTCTGATCTACTATTACTGCGCTTAGGCGTGTTGTTGTTCCGGTGATTCTGGTTGTGATGTTTGTTGTTTTTACTGTGTATTTTTGTGTAATTGGTGCGGTTATGTTGGTTCTGAGTGTGTCGTATTGTGAGCTGGCTCCTATTGCTAGTTCTACTGTGTGTGATCCGCCACGATATATGTCTATTGGTAATGTTTCATTGATTATACCATTTTTCATTGTGGCTGTGTAACTTTTACCATCAAATTTTATGGATACTTTTTGTGTACCTGTTACTCTTACACCGTTGAGTCTGTTAGATACTTGTGCACTGATAGTTGGACGAGTGTATTCATCTTTGATTGTTACAGTGTTTGATGTTAC
>SUTP01000071.1 GCA_015062815.1 Methanosphaera stadtmanae
ATTAAAAAGGTATATTTATTTAGATATAATAAAAAAAAAAGTAAATAAAAAAAAAAAGTATAATTTATAAATAATTAAATAATAAATATATATATTATATATTTATTACTTTGTAGGTATATAAATGTAACAAAAGTTGTTATTAAATTATTATAGTAACAATAATTATTATAATTATTTTTTTTATAAGAAAAAATTTTTAAAATCCAAGAATATATTAATAATTAAATTATTCAAATGCTGATTTATTTCTTCTATGAGAGTATAACCATCCAAGCCATAACACTTGTTCATGTTGTCTCCAGTATTTAGCGATAGAGAAGGTTTGGATTGTACGTTCTCTTAATTGTAAACCTAACTTTCTACGTTTTTCACGAATATCTTCTTGACACATACGCTTTTCTACTGCTTCTGGTCCTTGATTTAATAAATCATCTAAACGAACAACTGGTGAACTTGGATCAATTAATTGTTCTAAACCATCTGACATGGTTAATACTCTTAATTCACCAAGTGCTAATTGTCTAGCCTTTGCTGGTGGTGCAATGGCTCCATATACAACACCAGTAGAAAGATCTGAAATAACTTCTCGAGAACCACCAACATCAGTACATACTACCGGTAAACCACATAAACCTGCTTCACCCAAAGCTAATGGTAAACCTTCAGTAATTGATGAATTTACAAATATCCAACCTGCAGGTAAGACATCGGATGGACTACCTAAACCCTTTAATATGACCTTTCCTTGTAAATTCAATGATGAAATAAGATTTTCACTTTCAGCAGCATAGGCAGCATCTTTTTCTTTACTACCGTAAATGTAGAGTTGATAGTTGTTAATGTGTAATTGATTAATAATAACATTGGCAGCATAAATAGCATTGTGAATATCTTTTACTGGTGAAACGTGTGAAAGCATAACAGCTAATGGAGTACTGTTTTCTAATTCTGGTTTTGGTTTAAATCTAGCGACATTCATACCATTGACAACTGGGTAAATACGTCTAGAAATATCAATCTTTTGTTTATCATCATTGTATTTACCACCACCTAACCATTTTTCCCAATCAACATTTTGAATACTGGTACATGGATTAACATAATCAGCTTTAACAAAGACTAATCTACAGACTAATCTAGTAATACCAACTAAACCCATTTGGACAAATCTTGGCATGGCTTCAGAGGAACATAAACCGAATAATCTTTCTCTCCATAAGATACCGTGATCCCAGACAATTAAAGTAGATTTATGAATGGCTTTAGAAATAATACCTAAAATAGCTTGAATACCATGGTGAGATACGTGTACTACTGGAATTTTTGGTAATGTAGCAGATAATGGTAATAATAAACGTGTAAGAAGGGAGAAGAGCATATCAATTTCTTTCAATGTTGGCATTTCTAATAAAATGGTATCCTTCTTTTTATATCTCTTCTTGGAACATTCAATCCAGGTAGAAATCCAAGTTTGTTGGGTAGCAGCATGGTTCCAACTCTTGACCCAATCACATTTTTGGAAGTAAAGGTACATATCAACAAACAATTCTTCATATTCAGTTAATTTATTACTATCCAATTCATCATCCGCAATAGCATTGATTAATTGATAGACCATTGGAACGAATACTGAATTAATAAGACTATCCTTTGTGGCAATCTTCTTTCTTCTTAACGTTCTGAAATCTAAGTTTCTGTAAATATTTTCATCTGGTGATGAGAAATCTACATCCCATAATGGTAAGTAAGTAATTGAACTGATATTTCTTTCAATTTGGTAATCACGTTGTACAGCTTCAGCAGAACCAATTTCGACAAAGGCAGTCCAACGAATTCTAGAAAGGTAATCAATCAAATCTCTTCTACAACTACCTACACCACCACCACCAGTTGGCCAGGTACCACTATCCAAGTTCATAACTGGAAGAATTTCATTATCTTGACGAACAGATTGTCTACCAACTCTTACACCATCACCACCAGTACCAAGGGCATCTAAATCGGAGAACTTAATATGTAAGTTGGTACGAGTAGTTGGATTATCAGAAACAACTAAAATAACATCAAGAATTTCCTTGAATTCCATTAAGGATGCTTGAGCTTCTTCCTTCTTTCCTCTATCACGAGCCTTCCAGTAATTCTTTAATACTGGTTCATCTCTTAACAAATATTCATCAACATCTCTGGCAAATACACCTTCAATTTTATTAGCTCTCCAATAGGTCCATAATTCTTGTCTACCACGAGTAGTACCAAATGGTGCAGCATAAACGTACTTATGACGACCTTTTCTAGAGAAGAAACCGGTAGTTCTTGATTTCAAATCATGTGTTAATAATTCGTTATAGACGTAGAATGAAGATGGTGGTAATCTTGGAAGTAATTTCAGTGGATCTTGTGCAACTTCTGTTGGAGTAGAAATTGGAATAGACATACCAGTTTCTTGATTAAGTAAGATAGTATTAAGTCTGGTGTGTTGTGGATGGGAATAATCAAATTCTGTAATGTATACTTGTTTTTGTTGATCTAATCTTCTGAATTCTACACGAGAGAATTTGGGTGAAGAACCACTTGTAGTATTATCAATTCTCCAACCAGCAGCAAAATAGGTAACCATTAACCATCTGTCTTGTGGACATTGGTATGAGGCATATTTTGGTACAGGGTGAGTTGATGCGGTATCTGATAATTCATACACGTAACTGACATGAATATCAACAATTTTACCTTCATCGTTTTTAATCTTTAAGTAAAGCATAGAAGTTAAACTAGCAATATTGGATGCAAACAAACGTGTTTCAATTAATTTCTCATTATTCTTTAAGTCTTTTGAATATGGATCAACCATACCATCGAATACGAAACCTTGTCTTGGGAAGAATAAAGTATTATCTGGATAGGAATAAACTCTGGTTTGAGTAACAGTTCCTTTATTATCTAAATCAAATTCATGAGTTAATTGATTGCTTTGAGCATCGAAATAACCTCTACTAAGTGGTTTATCCTTATCCGTTGGTCTCCAATTTGGCGGCTTTGGACCTTTGTATCTTTCAGCAATAATAATATTACCTTCGTGTTTTAAAATACTAACCATAGTATTCAAAGCAGAATTGAAGGAATCAACACGTTCAAGTTTACCATCACGACCAAAGAATTGTTCTCTGAATAAACCACGACTCATAGAATTAATTAATGTAGTGGTTTCGGTTTTATGATTTAAGTAGAAATCTTTAGTTAATAACCATACCAATCTTCTTGTTATACTGTAAATGAAGGAGAAGAATAACTTTATAATTCCAGGAATATTGGTAGCACTTAATTCACGACCAAAACGTGAATCACCAGTTAAAGCCATGAAGAATACTAAACAGAATTCTTCAATTTTTAATCTGACCATTTCACTAAATGGTGGTTTTTCAACTTCATTATCACTTTGAGAGTGTCTCATAGTGTAACCACGCTTAATAGTAGGATTACGTCTAAATGGATCTAAGGTATTCATTTGAACGGCAAATGAGAATCTACGTAATTTCTTTAATGAATCACTAGTAGCAGAGGCCTTTGGATTTTTATATTGTTTAACAATGAATGATGCAATTGTACGAGAAATGAAAAGTGAGAATACATTAATAGCAACAATTTGTCTAATAGTTGTAGATGAATTTTTATGAACTTCTCTGAAAATTGCCATAAGATCTCTTGGAATAGAATCAAGGAAATTACTAAATCTACTATCATTATATTTACAATTCTTTTTCTATTTATATTTAAAATAAAAATTTTAATAATATTAATAAAAAATAATATTATATATTATAAGCATTAATAAAAATGTATTTTTTTTTTAATACTATATTAAATATATATATATATATATTGATTATATAAAAATTTTTTTTATCAATTATTTTTAAAACTTACAATTTTAAAAGCTGCTAATGCATCTTCCCAATTGCTGGCCCATCTAACAAGCCAATTTCTGGATGGTTGTGATAATATTGGCCAATATTTATCAACATTAAGTCCTAAAGCACCCTTAATTGAATTTACATTTACGGTTCCCATTAATAATTGACTTAATTGTAATTTATTTGAATTCTTAATTTGATACAACATACGACTTGGTAAAGTATCTAATACATCTGGTAATGGTGAAAGTAAAAATTCAGCGACACAAGATTCAGCATGAGTATAGCCACAGGCTGTTTCACAGAATTCATGAATAATAGCATTTCCAACCCATATTAAATTTTCTTGACTTAATTCATCTGAAACAATACCCATGGATTGTGTAACAAAAGTAAATATGTGCAAGACACCATTTTCATCAAGTAAAGAAGTAGCGGTATATGTATGACCTGCAATAACTAAATCTGCTTCTGGAACGATATGAACCCTAATGTGATTATCTTCTAAGTTTCGAATAATATCATTAAGAATAGTAGTAGCATATGGAATACATGATCTGATGATATGATGCTTAGGCAATTCTACTAAATTCTTATTACACTGTCTAAATATTCCAATTAATTTTTGCTTTGAAGCATTACTCATTTGTTCATAGCCCTTATTTACAGCCATTTGAACGAATGTATTCAAAGTTTTTTCAGCAAGTGAATCCTTTTGTTCATTAATGTATCTTTGACCAGATGAAGCTAAGTGAGGAGAGAGTGTAACATTGTAGTGAACACTACTGAAGGTTTCATGAACATAGATGAATACACAAGAGAAGGCAAACAACCATCCACTCATAGATGTTGAAATTACGATATACCATTGAGCACCGAATATTTGTGACATGACGATAGAATAAACAATAGCAACAATAATAATGAATATTAAACAATAGTTTAATTTAACTTCACTATCATTTGTTTGGAAGAATAACTTGTGGAACAAACCGATTAAGAAACCAACATAACCTAATACTGAAATACCATAGATTGATACACCAATTTGGGTAACATCTTGTGTAATAAAGTATACACCCGTTATAAATATGAATACACCAATCATAATGAGAATAAATCTGCACAATTCTTTTTTATAGGCCTTTTGCTTTGCATTATTGAATTTAACAAACATTTCTTCGGCATTATATTCACCTAATCTTAATTGTGAAGATGAATCTTTATGAACATCCAATAAATGTGATAATGAAATTTCTAAGAAACCAGAGCAAAGAAGCATAAATACTGTACCAAACAATGTACCAATAACATATTCAGTTAAACCATCACCAACAATGAAAAGAGCTGGTTCACCATATGAGAAAAGCCATACCCATTTATCCAAGAAAATGAAAATAAAGTATAATACACCAAATACAATAACGGTGTTTTCAAATTCAAATAATAAATCACCTCTATTCAATTTTTCAACTTGGTATTTCTTTTTCAATTCATTAATAGCAGCCTTTAACATAGTATCCCATTCAGTACTGTATTTTGCAGGTGGTGGATTGGTACCAGTTCTTTGTAAAAACCATTGCATTAATTCAGATTCCCATCTTTGTTGTTTCTCTCTTTTATAAATAATAGTTGGTAAGTTTTTATTCTTTGAACCAAATGCTTTAGAAACTGTATCCATATAATGTTCTCTAGCAGCACGTTCCCATAATCTAATTCTTTTTTCAAATAGTTCTTGTTCTTCGTTAAGGAATGGTAATGGTTTTGGGTATGATTTTTCAAATAAGTTTTGAATATCTGATTCTGATGGAACATTAAGCGAAAATGGCCAATCCATATAATCTCTTGCAATACGTTTATATTTATATGCCATATAGAGCCATGCAACAGTTAATCCAGCAGCATAGATACCCCATACTATAGTTGAATAAGATTCATCTGCAAAGGCAAATCTTGCAATACACATTGGAATAATCATAATACAAACACCCTTTAAAGCAGCTGAAGGACCATCTGAGGTAAATATAAGTTGAGTTGTATCCTTAAGACTAGCCAAAATCGAAAAGAATGTCATGTATAAACAGAAAGATAAACCATATAAGAATGAGAGTAAAAAGATGTACCATTTAAAGCCATACGATAAGAATAATGCTAATGCTAAAATAAATGTAGATACAATATAAACTATAATGGAAAGTGAAAGTCTTCTAATAAAAGCACTAAGCATTAATGGAATTGATTTTTGGAAGAAATAATAAGTACATGTTCTTGCGATAGAATTAATAATACCACCAATAATTGGGAAAAGAATTAAGAATACATAATTTAAACATTTTCTTGCTTCTGAATCCATTCTATCCGTAAAGAAAATACCGGAACCGAGGAATTTTGAAAAACCAAGATCAAGTACTACAGGATATACGAACAAAAAGGCA
This sequence comes from Methanosphaera stadtmanae, assembly GCA_015062815.1. Classification (GTDB taxonomy): domain Archaea; phylum Methanobacteriota; class Methanobacteria; order Methanobacteriales; family Methanobacteriaceae; genus Methanosphaera; species Methanosphaera stadtmanae_B. The sequence goes on from SUTP01000071.1 coordinate 6,347, forward strand.
TTTGCCAGTACTCTTGCTGAATGTTCATTCAATTCTTCATTATTAATTTCATCTGTTACTTTTTTGAAAATAGGTATTTTCTTTGCTCTACTTCTTAACAATTCATGCATTGGATGTGATAATTGATGACTTGTTAAATCAAACAAGAAGTTAAGATTAGCTTGAGTTGTTGTCATTTCCAAACTGACCGCAACCTATAATTTTATTTATTTATTTATTAATTAATTAATTTTTATATAAATACATATAAATATGATTATATTATTATATTAAATATGTATTTTACAAATTAATTGAACTTACTTGATCAGATTCTGGTAGGAAACATGGATTCATTGATACTAATGCTGAAAACAGTTCTAGCCATGCTATACGTCGACACGCTTTCCAGAAACATGAAAATAGATATACAATGCATGCCGTATATGGAGAATTAATTTTTACTTGAGTACCAGTAATTGCTTCGGTTAAGCATGTAGAAAATACTTTCAGGGTACTTAAACCTTCCGGATCAAGTGTAGCCCAACCAACAATTCTACAAAATTCTTCTTCTAAATGATTCGTTTTTGTTGGTTGATAACCTGTTTGGGCACATTGTAATAAGTAATCTAAATAACGTTGTTTTTCTATTAATAAATATTCGGAATAGATTTTAATGTAATCCGCCATTGCCGCTAAATAATTTATTTGTTCTGTTGATAAGTTTTTACATTTATGAATATCTTTAACTACACTTCTTGTATTTTGAATGTAAGTTAATTTTTCGGAATAACTACTATTATTAAGTTGCCATATCATACGTTCTGGGACTGGTAATAAATCATCAACTTCTTGAGCATTGACTAAACTTTCAAAAATTGTACAAATCTTATTGTCATATCCTGCAATTTGTTTAGCATATATATGAATAACTGCTTCGAGAATATTAGGAATGGTTTCTGAAATGAAAATTAATAATACACCAGATTCATTTCTATCTTCAGCTGCTAAACCCCAAACAGGATTATATGGAAGATTAAATGATTCTTTTAAAATAAAAGCATTGCTAGTAGCAGTATATACACGAATATTATTTTTAGCAAGACCATCTCTTAAATTTAAAAGAATTTTTAAAGGGTTATAATTTCTTAAAATTTTCAATAAATATTTAGCAGATTTGCTTGGTTTTTTAATTATACTATCTAAAGTTTTCATTAAAACTTCAAATTGAACAGAAAAATTATTACTTGGAACATCAATTGATGTTCTAACATGACTTAATAACTTCTTTTTTAATAATTCAAACATTACTTCTAAAATACTATTTTCAACGTCTATCTTTCTTTGTAAACCATAACTTGTACCGAAATATGTTAAACTTGAACAAGTTGATTTAGTCTTTACCGGAACACTAAATTTAACTGATGAACTTTTTGTAATAACAGGTGATTGAGATCCTTTATTAATATGATCCAATATATTAGGAACTAAATCATGATATTCATCATCTTCACCTTCATCCTTTAATAATATTATTTAATATAATAAATATATATAAATAAATTGTAATTGTTAATAAAATATATTACGATATTTTAAATTATTATTTAATAAAAAAAAAAATTTTTTTTTTATCTATCTAATAAAAAATAAATAAACATTTACTTGAATTGATTGAATAATTTCATCAATTGATATTGGTTTGGGTGCTGGTTTCTTTTCATATATTGCTGAATGAAAATCATTTTCGGTTGTTTTATATACTGAAGGAATTCTTTCTCTAATAAATTTTGGGAATCTAATTAAATGCATTGTTTTCTTCCAAATTTCTGGTGTAATTTTAAAATTTCTCCAATCAACATGAAGAGTACATTCTTCCATGATTAAATGTGTATCTTTAATAACACCATCATTAATAAATTCGAAAACACTATCATCATCAACAGTTCTATAATCCAATGGTTTTAATTCTTTTAAATCGAGGAAATTTTTGTTGTTACATGTAAATCCTTTGAAACCATATCCATTTAACCATTTAATATAGAAACGATCTCTAATATATTCTTCATGATGTTGTTGACGAACTGGCATTATTTCAATATCAAGAACAATAAAATCAGAACGAATAGTAATTTCATTTTTTAATCTTTGAAGTAAATCAGGATAATCTGTGGTTAATGCATCTAAGGAAGTTTTCTGAGTTCCATCTTCAAAAAATACGGAATTTTTTAATACTACACCATTAATATATGTTTTAACTTTATTAAATAATTCTAAATTATCAAGATCAACCAATTTAACCATACTTTGGAAAAAACTTGTCATATCAGCTAACAATTGAACACATCCTGGAATACCAAGATTTTCTTCCAAGTATGAAAATTCAAAAAACACAATACCTTGAATAATACCTTGTGGTAATTCATTAGTAGTTTCTTTTACTAATTTCTTTAAATATTTAAAGAAATGACCTTTTGAATGTTTTTGATAATCATTCCATTTTTCACGAACATTAATGGAACATAACACCATTTTATATGAAGAAACAAAGTCATAATAAGAAACATTTGGATTCTTATTTTCACTCATAAATTTTAAATTTTCATTATGAGAATTTAATAGCTTATCTATAGGTAAAATTAAAAGGTCAATATTATTATTACCATTAATAAAATTTAATTTTCCTAAATCCCCATTATATACACCAAAACTTTGAATACTCTTAGAGTTAAATAGAGGGGTTTTGTAAGCTAAAATATCATTTTTTCTACTACTGCCATTATTATTATTATTATGGTTATTATTATCGTTCTTTTTTTGTTTTGCCATTATGTGTTATTATTGTACTATAAATGAAACATTAATTATTAAACCTATTTGTGAAATATTGAAATATAGTAATGTATATACATATGTTTAAAAAGTTATACCGAGACAAGTATTTAAATATATTATACAATTACAAAATTTTAGTTTTTATTTTAAAATTTTTTAAAAATAAATTATATATTTATACCTTTATTCGAATATTTATAATTAAATATATATATATAAATGTATATATTCGTTACTAATTTATATATTTTAACTCTATATCTTTTTGCAAAATACCTATTTTTAAATTTAATAGATATATATATATATTTTCTTAAAAAAAAAAAAAAAAAGAAAATTACTTTATATAATAATTATATCCATACAATATATTTACTTTTTTTTTTTTTTTAAAAAAAAAAAACTATTATTATT
>SUTP01000072.1 GCA_015062815.1 Methanosphaera stadtmanae
CTATTTGCACAAGCTCTGTCATGGCCATTAAAGAATACAACGGAAGTTCCTGGGATACAGAATCACTTGATCCATATAGTGTAATTCCATTAAAGCATTCCGGAAGTATACAAATGTATTTAGCAAAAGCTAGTGGCCCAGTATATATGGGCGTTGATTATGGAATCTTTGGTAAGTTTAGGTTTATGACTCAAGCAGCATATGATGCGTTAAGTAGCTATGATGAGGATACAATTTATTTCGTTAGGAGTTCATAATTTATCTTTTAAATCATAAACACTAATGTTATCAAAATCAGTTGTTAATATTGCAGAAGCTTCTTTTAATTGGCTTAATGTGAATCTTCCTAATTCTGGATAGATTCCATCTACTAATCCAAATAATAAGTAATCATTATTTTTAAGTTTATCTCCTGCTACAACATACCAATTCCAATCTCCATTGGTAAATTTAGCAACAACATTTGGATTGGCTATTTCATCAGCTTCTTCAATAGTAGGTAATTCAATATTATTTTCTTTAAAAATATCTAAAGTCATTGTATTGCCTTGAGTTAATTCTTTTCTAAAATAAATTTAGCATCTTGTCCGTCGCCATAAATGGTTTTAAGAGTATATTCATCAGAACAACTATCGTCTATTTCTTTTTGAATTTCCCCTAGTTTATCAAATGAATCCATTAATTCTCCTTCAATAATTATATCGAAGTTGTAATCATCAATTTTAGAAATAGTAACTCTTGGGTCTTCAGCTATAGTATTTATTGTGTTATGTATTTTTTCTAAACTTTCCATAATCATCACTCTTAACAATATTCTCTTAAATTTAGTTTATGTTCAATATGATATAAAGTTAGTTAATAGTATCTCTTAACTTTAAATAAAAATATAAATCAAATAATAAATTAAAATATTAATAAGTGATATAATGGAACTCTCAGATGAAATGTTAAAGGAAATTAGCTATGTAAAGATTTCATCCTACAGAACAAAAGTAATGAAGTCTTTAGAAGATGATGTTAAGATCCCATCTAAAATAGCAGAAGATTCAGAGATTAGACAAAATCATATTTCAAAAGTTCTTGCTGAATTAAAAGCACATGAAATGGTTGAATGTATTAATCCGGAGGTTAGAAAAGGTAGATTATATAGACATACTGAGAAAGGCGATGAAATAGTAAAGAATTTGAATGTTGATTAGAGAGTTTTCTATTTTTAAAATATTAAATATGTTATTAAACATAGATTTATAACAAGCAATATTATAAGGTGTTGTAAATCTATGGTAAAAAAATTCAATGAAGATACAAGAGTTAAACTTCCTGCTACAATACAATTTCTACGTTTAGGATATGATTATGTTTCTGTTTCTAAATATAAATCAAAAAATTGTATTGATAAAGATAATAATATTTTTATAGATAGATTTAAAGAATCTATTGAGCGAATTAATAATAAAACATTTTCTGATGTTGAAATTGAAAAAATTATACATGAAATTCATAGTGTATGTAATAACAATGATTTAGGTAAGGAATTTTATAATTGGCTTATAAATCCTTTAGATAAAGTTAAACTAATTGATTTTGATAATATTGACAATAATGATTTTGCTGTTTGTTGTGAATTACCATTTAAAGATTTTGAATTCGATGAATCATTTAGACCTGATGTTAATGTTTTAATTAATGGTATGCCTCTTGCATTTTTGGAAGTTAAAAAACCAAATAATCCTGGAGGTATTGCTGCAGAATTTAATCGTATGAAAATTAGATTAAGTAAACAATACTTTTCTAAATTTTTCAATATGTTTCAAATAATCTCATTTTCTAATAACATGCCTTATGAGATATCTGATAATGTAGATAATCTTAGAGCAGGTTCTTTTTACTCAACACCAAATGGTGAAAATACAAACTATTCATTTTTAAGAGAAGATAATGAAGATTACTTGACCAATTATAAATATGAAAAAATAAGTGATAATGATATTGAAGTAATTACTCAAGATTGTGGATATGATGTAAGTAATTGTAACACTCCTGAATTCAAATACAATTTAAAAGAAACAACACCCTGTAATAAATTTATAACCTCTTTATATGATAAAGAACGTTTTTTATATTTTATTAAATATGGAATAATGTTTATTGATGATACTAAATTAGAAAAACATATTATGAGATATCCTCAGTTCTTTGCTACACAAAAGATAATAGAAAGATTTGAATCTGGTGGTAAGAATGGAATTATTTGGCATACTCAAGGTTCTGGAAAAACTGCATTAGTTGCTTTTGCAAATAAAGTTATAAAAGATTATTTCTCTAAACAAAATATTAATACAAAATTCTTTTTTATTGTGGATAGGTTAGATTTACTTACACAAGCAAAAATAGAATTTGAGAATAGGGGATTTCATGTAGCAGAATGTAAAAATAAAGAAGAATTTAGTAAAGAATTAAATAAACCATTATCTACTAATATGAATGCAGATTCTATTGGTGAAATTTGTGTTGTTAATATTCATAAATTTGAAGAAGACATTCCTAAATCTGACAGTGGTTATGGTATTAATTTACAAAGAGTATTTTTCATCGATGAAGCACATAGAAGCTATAAACATGATGGTACATTCTTTAAAAATTTATTAAGTGCTGATGAGAATGGTATATATCTTGCATTAACTGGGACTCCATTATTAACTAAACGAGAAAGAACAAATTTAAAATTTGGGGATTATATTCATAAATATTTCTATGATAAATCTATATCTGATGGATATACATTAAGAATATATAAAGAAGAAATTGATACAGAAGTTAAAGAAAAAATACGTGGCGAATTAAAAGAAGCAGATGATACTGATCTTGAAAATCCTAAGAATAATGAATCTCCAAGTTATATAGGTTCTATATGTGATTTTATACAAAATGATTTCATCAATTTTAGAAAATCACATAATGATCAAAGTGTTGGAGCGATGATTGTTGGTAAAACCAATCCTCAAGCTAGACTAATTTATGCTTGGTTAAAAGAAAATTCAAATTTAAGTGTTGGTTTAGTTATTAGTGATGATGAACAAGATGAAATAAATAAGGAAAATCAATTACGATTTAGAAATAAAGGAAACATTGAAAATCCATTAGATGTGTTAGTTGTAAATAGAATGCTTACAACTGGATATGATGTGCCTAGACTTAAGAAACTTTATTTATTAAGGGGTCCAAAAGCTCATTCATTATTACAAACTATTTCTAGAGTTAATAGGCCTTATACATCCCCTAATGGAAAAAAATATAAATATGGATATATTGTTGACTTTGTAGATATTGGGGACGAATTTGATATTACTTTCCAAGATTATATGAATGAATTAGAATTAGACTTCAACGGAGAATCTGATGGAGATGAAAGCTTAGAAGGAGTTGTTATAAATCCTGATTCTATCTTTGAAGAATATTTGGAAAATAAAGCAGAGTTAGATTCTATGAATTTAACTACAACCAATGCAGAAATTTTTTCACAGGAAATAAACTATTATAATAATGAAACATTATACAAACTCAGAAATAATCTTAAAAATATGAAAGAAGCTTATATGGAATTATTAATATCTAGAGATAAAAAACACCTGAATCAAATTGATTATAACAATATCAATAATTTATTAAAATGTGTCAATGATAAAATAAGCTTTAATAATATACAAGAAGATCCATTTGATACTTTAAATGATTTAGATGAAGATGATATAAAAGAAGTAATTTATTCATTTAAAAAAGTTACCGCAAGATTATTAAATTTGGGTGTTGAAGAGTTAGATTCAAATTTTGGTATGTTGGAGAAGTTAGTAATTCAAATTAGAACTGAAATTAAAGAAAATGATTATCATCAGGACCCCCAATTAATGGAATTAGATAATTGGACAAAGCAAATCTTAAATGAATTTAAAGAAGAACATTTCAATATTGAAGAGATTATTGAAGAATTAAAAACTGTTTTAGAAGAAGTTCGTAAGATTAATTCTGAAAATGAAAGACTTAAACAAACATATGGTGGTAATCCTGCATTTGTAAAAACATATCATTTTGTATCTAAAAATTATAAACTTGATGAAGATACTAAAAAGATTATTCTTAATTTAATTTATAATGATATTGTAGATATTAAAGATTATAATATTTTGATTAGTAGAGGACGTAGAAACTTTGTTAATCAAATTAAACAAGATACTGCAGTAGAATTATATAATAAAGGAATATTTTCTAAAGTTAATAAATGTTATGAGCCAATATTAAATGAATTTTATTATAATTTAAAATCAATAGTTGGGGAAGAGTATGACTGAAATTCATGTTTTAGAAGAAAAAATTAAAGAAATAATAGATCAACTAAAAGGTCTGTGTAATCAAAATGGTTTAGGTAATCAAGCTGTTGAAGAAGAAATAATCACATCTGTGTTCTTGTATAAATTTCTAAATGATAAATTCATGTATAATATAAATGAATTTGAAAAAGAGATTGATAATTTATCTAAAGAAGATATTTTAGATAATAAAGATGGTATAATGGATGTATTTTATAGTAAATATGCTAGTGATGTTGCATTTGAATATCCTCAGACAATTGAATATCTTGTTAATCAAACATCCAAAGATAACTTCTATGAAATATTTGATGATGCATTAGAAAATATTTCAAACAATCCATTAAATGAAGATTTTGGTATTGAAACCGCAGAAGGAAATAGGGAACCATTATTTAATAGAATTACTGAAAATGTTGAATTGTCCGGTAGAAATAATTTTGCTAAAAATTTAATTGGAATTATTAGCCAAGAGAAATTTGATTTTAGTTCAGCATTTAAAGAAAATTTTGATTTTTATAGTACTATATTTGAATATCTAATCAAAGATTATAATGTAGCTAGTGGAACATACGCTGAATATTATACTCCTCAAGCTATTTCAAAAATCATTGCAAAAATTTTAGTTCATATGAGTCCTGTTAAAGATATATCTTATGATATTTATGACCCAAGTGCTGGTTCAGGTTCATTAATTTTACATTTAGCACATGAATTAGGTGAAGGATCATTTGGAAATAAAGCACAAGTATATACTCAGGATATATCTGCTAAATCATCTAGATTTTTAAGAATCAATATGTTACTAAATGGATTAACAGATTCATTGGATAATATTATTCAAGGGAATACATTATTATCTCCAGCACATTATGTTGAAGATGGAGATTCATCTTCTGGTATAAAACGTTTTGATTTTATTACTAGTAATCCTCCATTTAAAATGGATTTTAGTTCAACTAGAGACACTATTGAAAATAAATGGAGTGAATCAGAGGAATATGATGGTTTAAAAAGATTTTTTGCAGGCATTCCAAATATTCCACCTAAAGATAAAGATAAAATGGCAGTTTATCTTTGTTTTATTCAACATATATTATGGTCATTAAAAGAAAATGGTAAAGCAGCAATTGTAGTTCCAACAGGATTTATTACTGCAAAAACAGGAATGCCGAAAAATATTAGGCAAGTCATAATTGAAAAAAGATGGTTAAAAGGTGTAATTGCTATGCCACCTAATATTTTTGCTAACACTGGTACAAATGTTTCTGTTATTTTCATAGATAAATCAAATAATGATGGGGAAGTTATTTTAATTGATGCATCAAAACTAGGAGAGAAAATTAAGATTAATAAAAATAAAAAAACTGTTTTAAGACCATTTGAAATTAAACAAATTGAAGAAACTTTTATTAATCAAGACACAGTAGATAACTTCAGTGTTAAAGTTGATTTTGATACTATCACTGAAAGAAAATATTCTTTTTATGCACCACAGTATTTTGAAATAAAAAATGATTTTGAAGAGATACCAATTGAAGAATTTAATAGTAGAATGGAAAATTACAAAGAAGAACTATTAAAGTTATTTGATGAATCAGATGAATTAACCGAGCAACTAAAGAATATTTTAGATGAATTTACTTCCTAAATAATATAAGTGAGTTGATAATTTGAATAACACATGGCGTACTGTGAAATTAGGAGAGGTCTGTTCTTTTAATAAAACTATTATGGATCCTTTGCCAAATTGTGAATATCGATATTATAGTTTTCCTGCTTTTGATAATGATAAACATGCTGAAATTGTCTCTGGAGATGAGATTAAAAGTTCAAAATTTTTAATTGAATCTGGAGATATTTTATATAATAAATTAAATGTTAAATTTAAAAGAGTATGGAATATTGATTTTGAAGTTGACAATAATTCAATTTGTTCTACAGAATTTATTCCAATACAAGCTAGTAAAATTGATAGGGATTTTTTATACTATTTCCTTATTAGTCCAACTTTTACTAATGCTATGGTTAGTGTAAGTACTGGTTCATCCAATAGTCATCAACGAGTAGATATAGATTATATAAAGAATTATGAAATGTTAATTCCTTCTGATTTAGAAATTCAAAAGAGAATTGCAGATATTCTAAAAACAATTGATAATAAAATAGAAATATGTAAATCAATTATTGTAAACCTCGAAAAACAAGCACAAGAAATCTTTAAATTTACTCAGACTAACAATTCAGACAATATAATAAAACTAGGAGATATATGTTCTTTTAAAAAAGGTAAAAAACCGACTGCAACTTCAAATATTAAAGAAGAAGGTTTTCTTTATTATTTAACAATAGATGTTTTATCTGGGCAAGATAAAGTATACGCTCATCCAAAAAACATAGTTGAAGTAAATGAATTTGATCTTTTGATGGTAATGGATGGAGCCAGTTCTGGAAGGCTATTTTATGGTAAATCAGGAGCATTAGGATCCACTCTTTCAAAAATAGAAATTAAAAAAGAATATGAAGAATTAATATTCCAATTTTTAAAATATTATGAACCTTATATATCAAGATATACTGTTGGTAGTGATGTTCCACATACAAATAAAGATTTAATATTTAATTTTAAAGTGAATATCCCGAATAATTTAGAGGAGATTTCTCAAATTCTTTACAAAATAAGAGAGAATATTATTAATAATAAAAAACAGATTGAAGATTTAATTAATTTAAAAGAGATGATGCTCCCTAAATTAATTTATGGTGAAATTGATATATGAGCAAGTTAGAACCGAAATAAATTATAAAAAGATTAAAAACATATATTATATATAAGAAAACAGCATTCACTCCGAGTTTGTTTTCCAATAGAAATAAGTCGTCTAAACTGTTAATTTACATAACCTTTAACAATATTGCTTAACTTGACTTATTTCTATTCTATCCTTTAACCAACAACTAAACATCTATTTTTATTTAAACCCAACGTTAATAGTTATCCTAAATAAATTTTTTAAAAAGTAGCTATTATATAGAGATATTTATATAACATAAATAATAAATTACATAATAAAGAATTTAAGTGGAGGACATATATAATGGCAGATTCTATTATTTTACTTGAAGAAAGAAAGGAAGTCACTACATTCCTTTTAGATGAAGGTACCATTACTGAAACCACTGTAACAACTCCAACAGGGGAAACACCTGGATATGAATACTCTGGTGAAAAGGTTACAGTTGATAGTGCAGTAACTTTATCTGAGAACTCAGATATTGGTAAACCTACAGTTAAAAAATACACTGATGAGCAAAATGAAATTATTCTGGGCATTGCTGTTAACGATCCAGTTACCATGACTGGAGGTAGAAGAAAAACATCCATTCTAGTTTTAGGCCATTTATTCAGATTAAAACTGGCTAGTGGATTATCCAACATTAAAGTTAATGATAGAATAGCATTAACAAGTACTGGTGCTATCAAATCTGATGACGGCGAATATATAGCAATGCATCCAGTTGAAAGCTCAGATGATTATCATTACATTGAAGTATTCAGACCTTACGATATAACCGAATAGTTGGTGATAATGAATGATTACAAAAGGAAATGATACTAAAGTACAAAACGAAGTAATAGCTCAAACTATTACTGATGAAACCGCAAAAAGATTGAAGTTAGCTAGATTGTTTCCTAAACAAGAAATTAAAGAAAACTCTGATTACTATACTTACTTCAGACAAAACATTAATCTTGACGAAGCCATTAACAGGGGACTTCTGGGTGAGGCTAAAGACATTGCTCCTGGCGCATCACTTCAGGAACTCAACATCAGAAAACCAATAACTGACACTATCTCAATAGATACAGTTGGTGGTGTGTTAAACGTTAACAAGGATGTCTTCGATTCAGATATTGTTTCATTCGAGGATTTATTAGGTGATGTGGCTACCGTTATAGCTAATCGTATAGAGTTTAATATATATGATACCCTAATAAATTCATCCAATGTTCCTGAATACAATACCACTCAAACCGAAGATACAATGGAGGCTTTCGGAAACTTTGTCATTAAGGCACAGGAAGCATTCAAAGGTAATGCTGGTGCGGGTGCTGACTTAACAATAATGGCTGAGTCATACAAGACATTATCATATGTCAAACAGTTAGCGTATATGAACAACAAGTTAGTGCAGCCGGTTGAGGACATTAAGGAATACTACGGCATCGACAATATTGATCTTTTAGGAACAACCCAAGCTGACGGCGGATCACTAGTAGGTGATAAGGAATATATCGGATTCGATTTAAGAAACGCTCCCTTAACAGTTTTATACTCCAAATCATCCGGTACCACTACTGCACCAATAACTAGTGATGAAAACATAGCAGACTTCTATCCTATCATTGAAATCATGCGTAAAGACATTTACGATGAGTTACCTCAATACACCAAATTATTTATACAGTCAAAAGTAGGAATATTATTAAACAAACCAGGTCTTGCTTTGAAAGGTACTTGCAGACCATAAAACGGGAGGATGTTAAATGTTAACTAAAGGAAATGATGCTAAAGTACAAAATGAAGTAATGGCACAGATTGTAGCTGACACTTCAGCCAAATGGATGAAATTCACCAGATTACTTCCAAAGCAAGAAATAGAAGAAAACTCACAGTACTATACCTATATGTCACAGAGAGTTAATATCGAGGAAGCTATTCAATCCGGTGTACTGGGCGAGGCCAAAGACATTGCTCCAGGTGCAACCCTTCAGGAATTAAACGTAAGAAAACCAATCTCAGAAACAATATCCATTGACACTATCGGTGGTGTCTTAAACGTATCAGCACAAATGCTTGATTCTAATTTAATCAGTGTTAATGATATGCTGCAGGACGTTGGTATTCTTATCGGCCGTAGTATTGAAAAGGCAGCTATTGATATGATAATGAATTCCAATAAGGTTGCCAAATATGATTTTGAATCCGGTGACGATACTGGTATGACCATCCTTAAGGCTCAAGAGAAATTTAAGGAATCAGCAGGAAGCTTTACCAACTTAAATTCAATGGCTGTTAGTTACAAATCTCTCACTACATTAAAGTCTGATTTATTCTCAAGCAATCGTCAAGTCGAACC
>SUTP01000073.1 GCA_015062815.1 Methanosphaera stadtmanae
ATAAATAATAAATGAGCACTTATTCAAATTGTTTCGACTCAAATTGAATAAGAAGTTTATTTAATTAGTTTTAGTTTGTTTTGTATAATTTACTAAATATTAAAAGTAGTTAGTAATTAGTTTTGTTTATTTTATATTGAATATATGAATAGTTAAAGTGAATATATATATTGTAATATAATTAGTAAAAAGTATAAATACATGTAATTTTTCTTAAATAGAATCGATGTAATTATTTTTGACTATTATATAGTTAATAACATATTAAAGATATTTTAATTTCAATTTATTAATAAAAGATTTTAATTATAAAAAGAATTTAATCACTGTGTTATCAAGTTTTGTGTTTTGTTTATATTTTATTTCGTTATTGTTTGTAATCTGTTTTACCAACATTTTCTTACAAAAGTAATAATATTTAGAACAGTGAACTTTTTTAAACATCTTCCAGAAAATTTTTATTTTAATAAACTATACCAAACATACCTGATGATCAGAATATATCATTATCAATGATACACAGTAATAATACAAACATTAATAATAATCACAATTTAACCACAATGAATAGCGATATAAATAAATTTGACAACTTAATAATAATTATTTAAAGTTTGTATTTATTTATAGTTTGTATTTACATAAATAAAATATTTAAAATAATTTTAAAATTCAAATAAACATAAAAAATTTAAATTTAAAAAATTAATTATTTTCAAATAATAAAATATTCAAAATTTTTTTTAATTTATAATTTTTGTGTACTTTTAGAAATTAACATACTGCGCAACATTAATTTCTTTAAAAATATTGTATTATTTTTACCCAATGCACTCTGGGCAATCAAGACAACAAAAAACGAAACTACTCACTTTAGTAGTTTTGAATTGTTGTATAGTCGTAGAGATTAACAACTCTTTGAACTAACAATAAACGTGGACAGAAGATACCCTGAGGAGTCAGAAGAGGAATATTATCTGAGGAAATTCATAACACATTATCAGTGGATAAGGGAAGCAATGAACAATATTGAAACTGCCAATGAGTTGTGGAAGGATTAAAGAAAACAGCTAAGAAGGCTTAGAAGTGATTATAAACCTGGAGATTTGGTCCTAGTAAAGTTCTGCAATAGAAGGAAACTGGATCCATACTTCATAGGACCAATGAAGATTCTTAAGAAAGAATACAACACGGTAACTGTTTGCGATCCTATTTCCGGTGAAGTTGCAGATAGAAATATACACTTCAAAAACATCATTCCATATTACTCTTCTTTCGTTGGGTAACATTAAAGAAGAATAGCCCTTTTATCATTGATAAGAAAGATAAAAAGTTTTAGAAGTATGCTCTTCATAATAATACCAATAATCATAATTAATTCTTTACTCTTATTATTTAAAGTCACTTGCATCAGTTTCCACTATGAATTCCTTATTGTGATCTGGATGGATTAATAAATTATTGGTAATGAAAGATTCTTTAATTTTGTTGAATGCCTCATTTGCTTTTGTGACCCAATTAAACTTGGTTCCTTTTTAAGTAATCTTCTAAGAGGTTCCATTATTACCGCAAAATTTTATAAATCTTCGTTAAAAATTACATAACCCGAGAAAGCTCTGTAAATTCTTGATATTATTTGGTATTGGTAATTAAAATATGGATTTTAATTTATCTTCATCGTAAGACCTTTAGCTGAAACAATAAAACCCAAGAATTTAGTTTTTAGTACATGGAGATCGCATTTCTCCAATTTGGCGAATAATCTATTTTTGATTAATTTCAAAAGTACGTAAGAAACCTGTTTGACATGTTCTTCATTTTTAGAATATATTATTATTTGGTCTATATAGATTTGAACATATACCCCTATAACGTTGGAGAATATATCTTGGACAAACCTCTGGAATATCGATGGTGCATTTCGTAAGCCAAAGGGCATCACCAGATATTCAAAGTGCCAAATTGGCGTCCTAAATGCAGTTATATACTCTTGACCTTCTTTTATCCTTATTAGATTGTATGCAGAACAAAAAACAAGACGGGTAAATATAACGGCTCCTTGGGATCGGGTAGTTATTTCTAACAGTGATGGAATTTAACTTACGGTAGTCTATACAAATTCTATATGTTCCGTCGTATTTCCTGACAAAAAGGATTAGAATTAGATTTCCTAATAAATCCCTTTTGTAGGTTTTCTTTGATATATTTTTTAAGTTGTTCCATTTCAATACTTGTTAATGAATATATTGGTCCATAAAAAAGTTAACTTCCCGTGATAAATTCAATAGACATACCATAAATTCTATGAGGCGGTAATTTATCAGCCTCACTCTTTTCAAATGCTTGTTTTAATTTTCTTTTGTACTAAAACTTTGTTCTTCAGACTCGTCAACGAAATTTTCTTAAATAAGGACGCATATTTCCTGATTATTTTCTTCTTCTGGTTCTTCGGGTAAAAGATTATCATATGTAGGTATTTCTTCATGAATCATAGGGGCTATAAATTCTTTTGAATGAAAAACAAATTTTTTTCCTCTCGAAGATTCACAATGGTCTATATAGTACTTCTAAGAAATATATAGAATTCTTTTCGAAGTTAGTATAAGGTTTGTGTTTGTTCAACCAATCCCGTCCTAGGATTCCCGATATTCCTTGTAATTGCAGATTTGCAATTACAAGGAATTCTAAAGTTTCGAAATGGTCCATAAAACTAAGTTTAGGTGAGTTCTTTATATTCACCGACTTATTATTTGAAAGTTTTATATTTACTGAAGATGATAATCCGAAATATAGAATTTTATTCGATTTAACCCTCTAATTTTTAATTTTTTATTGTTTATTATCAGAGTAAATATGCACGTCATTGAATTAACTTTATTCGACGTATAATTTGCTGATAAGATTTTATTAAATCTATTTTTCTTATGATTCTTATTGTATTTAGACTTATCTTCATAATGTTTTCTTTTGAATCCCTAGTTTTTGCAGCTTTGTTTCTTAATAAGACTTTCTTCTAAGTAGCATTTCTTGTCTAATGTTATTAAATTTGTAGCCTCAAAAAGGTTTTCAGGTCTATCTGCCTTGTCAAACTCCTTTTTAACTTCCTTAAGGAATCCCCTTCTAATTAAGTTAATGTTAGCTTTATCGTCTAGCCAATTCTTTTTGTAAGTCTTCTAAACTCAATGATGAAGAAGGCTGCTTTTCCAAAAGTCTTTTGTTTCAATACTAGCAGTCGTTCTATCAGCGAGTATCTTTGATCGCTTTCGCCAAAATTTTCTATTAATAAGTCCTTAAAAGTATCATATCCCAATGTTTGGAGTGTTCCATCTGTTTTCAGAGATAATCCTCATTTCTTTGATGGTCCTCTGAGTTTATGAATAATGAAAGAACATTTGTTCTCGTCCAAAGAGAATGAGTTTGGATGATCATGGAAGAACAATTCACACTGAACGATAATTTCAACAATAAAAGTTGTAATCCTCTTATTTTTCATGTGTGAGTACACCGTTTGATGAAAAAAATGTTGGGATATACTCGATTATGGTTGAGATAAGTTTTGAAGTGTCGTGAGTTTCAGAATTCAAAATAGGATTGTCTGGACTTATGGTCAAGTTCGAATTTTCAGGATTATTTCCTAAAGTAACTGCAATATTAATATTAATTATAAAAAAATAAAAAAAGTGAATGTATAAAGTATAATTTTTTTTAATTATTTTTTTAATAATCACTAATCTACAAGAGTTATTGTAAAATTTTCGTTTAACACTATATTAAACAAAAAGATCCAACAACAATACTAAATTTACAATACACAATTAAAAAAATGTTTTTTAATAAATTTTTCTTTTATTAATTTCAATTATTATTAAAAAACTATATAATAGTCAATAACAATTACAGATTTTATTTAAAAAAATTTTATCTCTATTTATACTTTTTCACTATTACATAATAATATATCATAAGGTTTATGTCGAGAATCCTTTGAACAGCAACATGATCACAAGATCTAACGTATTCTTTTACATCAGAAGAAAGATAGGGCCACCAAAAATCACGAATAATGAAAGAAGTTTTCTTTACCGCGAAGTGTCCAGCGGAAGGAGAATCGTGGCAGATTTTCAGAACGTTTAAACGGCTATCTTGGGGAACGTAAATTCTATTATTGAATGATAGAACGCCATCTTGAAGTTTGAAATTTGAAATTTGGGAATGAGGAACAGGAGGTGTTTGAGTTTCTAAATACTTACAGATATCAAAATAAAATTTATCGTCTTAGCAATCTGAAATAATTTTTTCTAAAAGAGGATTATTTTATACAATCATAGCGCAAAAGTTTTCAGGTCGAAGAATAGAAGTTGGAGTATCCTTTGAATCAACGAAGTTTTTTAAGTAATCGGGTCTTCTGAATAACGCATCGGGTTTACCATTAGCAGATCCAGAATGGTAGACGATGACAAAATTAAATTCAGCCAAGAAGAGAGACCACCGAACCAATCTTTGAGTCATCTTCTCTGGTTTCTTTTGGTATAAAAGATTCCTATGATCAGAGAAGATTTTGAACGGTTGAGAGGTTCCCTTAAGCAAATGATGCCAATTTTCTAAAGAAGCAACTATTGCTAAAAATTCTTTATCATAGATCGGATAGTTCCTTTCAGAAGAGCTAAATGATCTTGAAAAGAAAGCAACAAGATGAATAGAATTATCTTTTGGATTTATTTGAGATAAATTGCTCCAATAGCGAAGTTACTTGCATCAGTTTCAACCATGAATGGTAATTCACGGTCTGGGTAAGCAAGAACAGGAGCAGATGCAAATTTGGGTTTAATTTTCGAAAAAGAGTCTTTGCATTTATTATAGAAGTTAAATGTTATATCGTTTTTGAGGAGTGAGTTAAGTGGTTGGGCAAGATCAGCAAACCCAACGATGAATCTTCTGTAATATTTAGCAAGACCAAGGAATGACTGAACATCTTATATTTTTTGGAATTGGCCATTCAATTGAAGATACTTTCTTAGGATCCATTAAAATACCATCAGGAGATATTCGATGAACTAGGAAGTCGATATAAGGGACAAAGAATTCGCATTTCTCTAATTTGGCATAGAGTCCAGCTTCTCTAAGTCTCTTAAGAACTTTGGAAACATTAGTTACATGGATTTTGAAATTATTTGAAAAAATAATTAAATCGTCAATATAGCTAAAAGCAAACACACCTAAAATTCCTTCAAGTACATCATTTATGAAATGTTGAAATACTGCTGGAGCATTCTTTAGTCCGAATGGCATCACAGTATATTCGTAATGTCCGTACTTACATGTGAAAGCAGTCTTGAATTCATCACCTTCTTTAATCCTCACAAGATTATAAGCAGATCTTAAATCAAGTTTTGAGAAGATGTTGCTCCTTCCAAAATGCTCTAACATGTCATTGATTAAAGGTAATAGGTATGAATCACGGACAGTGATTTCATTAAGTTTCCTATAATCTTGACAAATACGCAGTTCTCCGTTTTCCTTGGGACAAAAAGAACGAGGGCTCCGGCTGGTGATTTTGATGATCTGATGAAACCCTTTCTTACGTTATCATCAATGTATTCGTTTCGTTTAGTACGGTAGATTTTTTATCCGTTAAAGGATAAATTGGTCCATAAAAAAGCTTAGAGTCTGGCTTAAGGCGAATCTCACAATCATAGAGTCTGTGCAGTGGCAACTTCTCAGCGGCTTTGGGATCAAATACGTCTTTAAAAGCAGTAAGTTCAGTGAGGAGAGTGTGTTCTTGAATGCTAGTATCTGTAGGTAATTCTTGATCATTTGGAGGAATACTAGATGAGTCATAAAAGAAAGAAGTAACGGAATTGACAGAATTGCTACATGAAGGTTGAGTTTCGTTAGAAACTGGGACCACTATAAAAGCTGGAGTAATATCAGGAATAATAATGCAATTGGAAAGACAGAAATTAGATTTAAAGGATAATTCTTTGGTTACAAAGTCAATATTCGGATTGTGCTGTTGTAACCATTCTGCACCTAAAATACCACAATATTCTGGGAGATCTATAATGTTGAAGATTGTTTTACATTGGTGATTTTTGTATTTTATTGAAATTGGAATAGTTTTCCCTAAAATTGTTTGTTCACCTCCAATACCAGAAATTTTGCTTGGTGAGGTGACTTTCTCGAATGGAATATTATTTTCTTCGGCAAAAACTACATCTAACAGGTTAAGTTGAGAACCGGAATCTATCATTAACTTGGTAGTTACCGAGACATCGGAAGTGTTGAGTTGAAACTCAACAACTGGTTGTTTTAAATTAGGGTTGTCAGAAAACCTTGCTCTTTGTTTTCTTAAAGGAATTGTATTCGAGATGTGAGTACCGGAAATTTTGTTGTTTTTGTTCTTATTTGGGCATTTACTTAATTTGTGGTCGGATGATCCACAGTATAAGCACAAATTTTTCTTCATTCTTCTTTCCTTTTCTTCTTTGGAAAGAGGCCCAAAAAACCTTTTATTCCTGGTAGAAAAAGGTTTACGATTTGGTTCGCTTCTTCGTTGGAATGTATTGGTATTCGTACTACGGTTTCTACCAAAGAATTGCTTATTAGAACTGATCCTAGAATCAATTCTAGCGGCAATTGTTTGCATTCCTAAAAGCGATTTCGGACCAGAGAACATTTCAAGGATCCTTTTGGCGATTTGATCCTGTAAACCGGCTAAGAAAGCGTCCATTTTGGCACTTTCATTCCAAGACGAATCATCGGAATACCAGTTAAACTCGAGAATATATTTTTGAATGTCACCAATACGTTTTTGTTTGATTGTGCGAATTTTTTGATTGGTTATAGAGTCACTATTTCCGAAAACAGATTTAAACTTTTCTATGTTACGTACTAGTGTTAGGTTAGGTTTAACCACTATTACATTAGGTAACTAGAATTGCTGCTTAGAATCCTATTGGACTAAGCCAATTATATAATATATATATTAGATTATAATCTAATATATATATGAAAGAAAAAGTTAAATTACACAGCAAATCATTCGAGGACCTAGTGTAAGCCATAACTATAAAAATAACACATTACACAACGTTAGAAAACTAGCGTTGATAATAACGTCAATAAATAATTTATTAGTAAATTTATAATTTACTAATAAATTATTCCGACATCCATACCATCTTCTTCTAGACATTCTGTTGCACCACCAACTTTGAATACCTTTATCTTTTTATCCTTCTCATCAATTCCCCTATATATTAGGTGAGAATCGGTAAACCTAGAACCGAGAAGAATGGTGTTTGGTACGATATCCGCAACCCGACAAGTAATGTTATATGGATACCACTTTATTTTACCAATTTCTTTCTCAACTAACTTTAATTTAACGTGGAACTCCTCAGTCACGAATGGTATAGTAGTATTACCTCCTACCGTCCTATAAAATGAAGGATCCTTAGTAACTTTGATTCCTAACTCTTTGGCAAGTTCTGAGTGTATGACATTTATCTTTGAACCAGAATCATACAATACCTCTGTGGTGACTTTTGGTGTATTGCCCGTTTTGCTTCTTGCCTTTGCTTCTGGTTTGAACTGTGGATTAGTTTTCATGGGTCTTTCTTGTATAGCAAATGCTGGAGACTTCGGTAATGGATTATTACTACTAGTTCTCCTGTCTTTCCATTCCCTGTTCTTGTAGTAGTTTCCACTGTTATTACTCTCATTACCCTCATCAATTTTAATCTCCGTGGGCTTCTCTTTTTCATAGTCTTTATCAAACTTTGGATTTCGATTAAATTCCTTTTTCTGTTTTCTTTTATTTTCAATCTTTTGAGATGGTTTACGTGGATCTATCATACCTAGTAAAGCCATTATAATTACCATTTTTGTTTGGGGGTCGTCATGCTTGTCTAAGTAGTCATCCCTATAGTTACTAGGGAAAGCATCACACATCCTTAAGCATTCTACGAATCCTTCCCACGTCTTTTTCTCTTCAGGTAGGTCGTACATTGCTTCTTGTATAGAAGGTTTAACCTGATACATTAATAAGTGCTTCTTAGTTTCTTCAGGCAACCTTAGTATACGACTTAGCCTGTTAAATTCCGCTAAGTATTCGTACGCCTTTCCCCACTGATACTTCAATTTTAATAAGGTCGTTTTGACCTCTTCAACGTTTCTTTCCATTTTGTATTCCTTTTCGAGTCGTTGTAAGATCCTTTCTGGGTCTGGATTATCAGCTTGCTCTAATAACTCATCCATATTATACCACTTTTTTGCATCACCAGTTAAGTGGTCTTCAATCCAGACAACCGCCGCTTTAGGATCGTTTTTGTAATACAAGGCGTAGTCATCTAAGTGTCTACGACACCTGTAAGTGAAAGAACTGACCTCCATGTTGTTCCCATCAAAGCAAGGAGTCATCTTTTCACTTTCTGGAGGAGGACGAACCTCACTCATTTCAACGTCTTCGTTGATGTGATGGTAGCTACTACGAGGAGTTCTTGGGTGAATCTGCATATGCATTAATGCATCAAGTAACTGGTCGCATTTGGACTCCAGTCTTTCAACCCTTTCTTGTAAAGTATCCCTTTCCCTACGTAGCGACTCGAATTCCACATTAAGAGCTTGATTAGTTTGGTTGATTTCTTGTTGTATAGTGACTTGATTCTGTTCAAGTTCTTGTTGTTTCATTTCGCTAGCTCTTTGTTCTACTTCACCTTGTTCTACCTTGTTCTTCAAAGTGAAAATCTCTTCAAAGCTAGCTTGACTGGCCACCTCGTCATTATCCAGTCTGTTATCAACCGTATCAAAACCCTTTTTAATTTCAGGAACTAAATTACTCATTTGTTCCTCTATAGCCATAAACCTGTTATTACTGTTTATCATGAACTGCTTCATGATAGCCTGGAACTCATTCTGAGTAGCCAGATATTGCTGCCAACCATCAGCAAAAGAAGAGGAGCCCAGACCTGCACCACCAAAGGTCTGGGGCCCTGTTTCCATTAACCCATTCTCGTCCAAGGTTGAGTTACCTTGGGCGAAGGTCGGGTCTTGAACCTATTCCGTAACCCCACGCACCGCATCGTCATCCGCGCTCGCCAACGAATATTTTAGACAATGTTTCTAATACTTTTATTATAATAAAATAAATATTATTATTAATAATTATTATAATGTCGCGTAGTGTTAAGTAGCTGAGGGACATTTACACCAAAAGGATTAGATTAAACAGATTAGGTTAGAATATAGGTTTTTAAAACACATCTTTATTAATATTTATTTTTATAATTCGATCATAAGATAC
>SUTP01000009.1 GCA_015062815.1 Methanosphaera stadtmanae
GGGCACGCTGGGATTCGAACCCAGGACCTCACGGTTATCAGCCGTGCGCGCTAACCAAGCTGAGCCACGCGCCCTATATTAAAAATAAAGTATTTGTTGTATTGTAATTAAACACTATTATTATATTGTATTTTATTAGTATTTATACTTTATGGTCCTATAAAAAAATTAAATTGATGATTTACATCAACTAGAAGTCATCTTTATTTACCATTTCATTAATAGTATCTGCCATCATATGATCAATAACAGTTACTTCAGCTTTGTTAATACCATCAACTTTTTCAGCTTCTAATCTAGCAGCCATTGCAATATTTGCAATACTCATACATCCAGGGTTGGTTGGTGATATTGTAATATGTGCTGATGCATTTTCTTCATCAATTTCTACACCTCTAATAAGACCCATTTCTACAATACTAACACCCATATGAGGGTCTGCTATACGTGCAAGTTTATCATTAATTTGTTGTTTTATTTCTGCTTCTGCCATTTTTTATTCTCCTCTTATATTTATAATATTTTAAAACTTATTTTTTATATACTTTGTCTAATGATATCAACTTTATTATAAAAGAAATAAAAATAACTTAATTTACTGTTTTTATTTTTGTTTGTATTCAAAATAAATATCATTATATGATTATCTGACTAAAAATTCATTATAATATTCCTACAGCTTGTAGCATTGATTGTAGACCTAATATTACTATTGCTAATCCACCAATAATTTCTATTTCATCAGCATATTTTATTGCTATTCGTGTTCCAAATTTTCCAGCTAATAACCATAAAACTACACAAACTAGAGTTAATGCTAATAGTATGACTAAGTTTACCTGAGCTATTGCTCCCTGTGATGCAAGTATTAAATTTTCAATGTTACCAAATACTAATAAGCCCCAAAATCCGTTACAATCTTTAATTAAATTCATACTTATTCACCTGCTTTTTTACTTCTTTTTGATTTTCGAGCTTCTACTATAGCTTGGATACCTAAAATGAATATAGCTAATCCACCTATAAAATCAATAATATTTGCATATTTTATGGCTTCTTCTGTTAATATTACACCTAGTGCATACCATAATATAACAATAATTATACTCATTATACTTAATGATAATACTTTTGCATTTTTCACTTCTCCTTGTGATGCAAGTATTAAGTTTTCTATATTACCAAAGATTAATAATCCAACAAATGGTAAATATTCAGTTAACATATTATTTTTCTCCTTTATTAATGTTATTAAATATAAATATTTTTTTATTAAAAATTAGTTTTTTATTTGATGTCTAATTTTTACCCCAATACCTTTATCTGAGTTGATTAGTTCTTCACCACTCATCATTGATTTACCAACACCAACTACTTCATCATCTTTTATTATAACTACTTCATCATTGGGTATTATATTCTTGTCAGCTTCATTGATTCCTGGTGCAAATAATGTATTGGATTTAAGATCAAAATCTATGAATATTCTATTAATTTTTTGTTCTTTTAGTATTTCTCCTCCAGGTAAATTCAGAGTATATAAACCTGTATCAAAGTGTAGTGTGGCAATTTGTTTTTTATTAATCATGACTCTTTTATTGAATCTTCCAGAAACTACAGTTTTTTCATCTATTAATTTATCTGCTTTTTTAGTATTAAATTGATATCTGGCAATTGATCGTAAATCATGAATTTTATGTTTATTGTTAGCAATTTTGTTTGCTTTTTTTACTTCAAGTTTAAGATTTTCTAATGATTCATAGGAACGGGTATTTTCATCTTGGCATGTGTAAACTACATTTTCTAGGGCTTCTTCACAAACTTTTTTATATCCTCCGGATACATGAGCTATTACTTTACAGTCTCCAACATAATCTTTTAAACAAGTAGCTGAAGCTTTAATCTCTTCTTCAGACCAGTCACCCGTTGTTGAAGCATCATAAGATTGTATGGGATAAGTACTTTCCATTTCTCTTGGACATATACCGAATGGTGAGGTAACTATTAGTTCTTGTAATCCTTTAGTATATTTTTTAAATAGCATATGTGATTGTGATTGTGAATATGGTTTTTTCATACTGCAGGGTAATACTATAATAGTATCACTGTAAGGTTCAAGTAATTTCATTCTTTGTTGCCATCGTATTACTTCTGGTCTATTTAATGATAATTCACTTATACATGGAATTTTTGTATTATTCATGTTAATCTCCATTTATTAAGTAATAAATAAAAAAAAGGGGTGAAGAATTGAAATTAGAATAGTTTTCCTAATTTTAGAAGAGCTTTAGGTGATACTTTTAATAATATTTTTATGAGATTTTTTGGATTTACTTCGTCAATATCTGCTTCATTAAATGCATGTGCAAGTTTGTTAAATTCTTCATCATCTTCAATTGATAATAAGTAATCTTTGGCTTTTATATAATTTTTAAATGTTTTACCGTATTGTTCATCAGTTATTTTTACATATTCTTTTAAGTAATCGGCACTATAGTTGTTTTCTTTAATTGCTTTGGCTGCAACTTGTCCTGCATACATACCACTTTCAAGTGCGTTGTTAATTCCACCACCGGTTATAGGATTTACAAAACCTCCAGCATCTCCAACTACTAATATATTATCTCCGGCTCTTTCTTTAATTAGTCCACCTACAGGGTCTCCACCAATGTTTAGTTCAACTGGTTGTGCATTTTTTGTTTCAGGACATTGTGCTACAAAGTCTAATAGGTATTCGTAAGCTGTTTTTTCTGCTCTATTTTTAAGTACTCCGAGTCCTACATTTGCTATGTCTTCTCCTTTAGGGAAAATCCATGCATAACCTCCTGGTGCTACACTTCCGAAGTATATTTGGATGCAGTTGTTGTTTTCCATGTTGAGGCCGGCCATTTCAAATTGGGCACATGATTCCATTTCATTAAATGGTGTATTACAGTCAAGTCCTGCCCATCTAGCAACACGTGATTCCGGTCCATCAGCTGCAATAACTATTTTGGCTGTAATTGTAAATTCTTTACCTAATTGTTCAGCGGTTACAATTACTTTGTCTCCATCTCGTTTTAAACTTGTTGCACGTGTTCTAATCATTATTTTAGCACCGGCTCGTGCAGCATCCATAGCCATGTGTTTGTCAAACACTTTTCTTTCAAGTATGTATCCTAATTCTGGTAATTCAATTGTATCTGTGTTTAACCATACACTTGTTTGATCTGGTGAAACTAATCTTACTCCTGGTACTTCTCGTGCTACCCATCTTTTATCGGTTACTATTCCAACTTTTTCAAGGCCGGATAAGGATACGCCTTCAGCACATCTTTTTGGTGAACCTATTTCTGATTTTTTGTCTATTAATAAAACATCTACGTCATTGCTTGCTGCATATCTAGCTGCTAATGAACCTGCAGGTCCTGCTCCTATTACTAAAATATCTGTTGTAATATCCATATTATCCCTCTATTCTAATTCTAAAGCATTTAATGGACAAGCTTGTACACATAATCCACATTTAACACATTTTTCATCATTTATTACCACGGTTAATTCTTGAACATCTATAGCATTAGATGGACAAATACCTGCACATTCACCACAGTATAAACAATAATCTTTAACTATCATAAAAACTCCCCTCATTAATTTTTATTATTTTTTTCTTCAAGTTCTTTTTCTTCAGCTCTTCTTTTGTCTATTGCTTCATCTCTTGTTATAAAGATATGTCCGCAATTTGAACATTTTAATTCTCCGTTAGCCCCGTATGCCCAAAATTCTCTATCTAAATCACGGTGTTGTGTTTTATCTTTTGAACCACATTTAGGACAGGGTTCTAATAATTCTTCTATTTTCATGTTGATCCCTCAGATTTCTCATTTAATTCGTTTAATAAATCAAGTAGTTTAAATTGTGCTGCTTGTAAGTGTTTACAATAAAAACTTCCTGGTTCTCTTTTATTTCTATATTGATAATCTGCACAATCACAGTTCCAATAGCCATATATCATAGATACTGTATAAATATCATTATTTTTATTTTTTACTTCAAATATGGCATGATGAGGTTCATAATGTTTAACTTTGACATTATTTTTATTATAGATTTCATATCCTTGTATTATCCTATCAGCCATATCTATCATTTTTCAAAGTTAATTTTTCAAACAATTATAATTTAATTATATCATTTTCACATTATATATTTTTTATTATTATTTTATTTAGAAATTTGATTATTTATTTTATAACAACAAATGGCTGCATCATATATTTGAATTATTCCAATAAGTATGTAAATATATATGAAATTAGACCATATGAGTGATAATATTGAAGAAATAAGTGCGATTGTTATGAATATAAAAGCTTTTTTATATTTATTGAGATATATGTGGCCTGCACCAATGACTAAAGTACTTAAGAGTATAGTAAGCCATAATTTTTTCTTTTTTTCTGTTGTATAGGGTATTGTTTCATTATTAAAATCAGGTCCTTTATAATTGACGGAATAATAATCATTGGATTTGTGTTTAGTTATTTTTTGTTCTGGGGGTTTTCTTTTTATTTCATGTATTATTACTTGTTTTTCAGGGGAGTCCTTGTTAAATTCTATTAAATAATATCCATTTCCATTATTTTTTGATAATTTATCTTTTAAAATAGTTTCATAGTTTGTATTTTCTTTAACTTTTTTGTTTATTGGATTTTGTGGAATATTGTTTTCTTCAGGATTTTTATCTGATTTTTTTATTTCTTTATTTTGAGGTATTTCCTTTCCACAGTTTATACAATAAATAGCATCATCAGGGTTTTCAAAATAACATTTATCACATTTCATGATGCAATGCTCCTAATAATAAATTCATTTAGTTTATTTTTTTTAATTTTACTTGTTATTATATATTTTGACTTTAATTATAATAAATATACTATTGTTAATTATACACTTCAAGCGTTTATTTAGAGTTAATGTAAATTTTTAGATTTATTTTATGATGTTATTACGAACTATAATGATTAATGAAATGTATATTAAATTCATTTGTAAAGTTATCATATCTTTTAATGTGACTTAACTTTAAATAAATTAAAGAATATAAATACAATAAATGAAATATTTTTTAATATTTAATAAATTAATGGAGTATTAATGTCATGGACTATGAAATGTATCAAGAAATAATGGATCAACCATCTTCTTTAGAAAATACTATTATAGCCGAAAAAGAACATTTAGAAAGGATATCTGAAAAATTTAGTAAATTTGATAAAATTTATTTAATTGGTTGTGGTAGTTCTATTTCAACATGTTATACAATAAGAGATGGTTTTAAAACAGTTTCAACAAAGAACATAGATGTGCAGACGGGATTTGAATTTGTTAATCATCAATTACTAGAAAAGAATAGTAATGTTGGTGTTATATTGACTTCACAGTCTGGAGAAACATCAGATACTAGAAGCGCATTAGAAAAAGCAAAAAAATATAATATATATACTTTAGCTATTACAAATATGGAAAATAGTTCAATGGCTAAAGAAGCAGATGATGCAGTTATAACTAGATGTGGTGAAGAACATGCAATTCTTGGTACTAAAACTTATATAACACAATTGCTTTGTTTATATATCATATTTTATAATATGGTTAAATCAGATAGAACTGAAAAAGTACTTGATGAGTTATATAAATTACCAAGTAAAATTGAAGAATTAATTAATACCACAGAAGAAAGTTCTAAATTATTAGCTCAAGAAAATAAAGACATTGATTTATTTTACTGTATGGGTAGTGGTTTGAACTTTGGACTTGCATATAAGTTGGCAATGACTATGTTTATGGAAGGTTCAATTAAACATGCTTGTCCTGTTTTTTCAGGTGAATTCCGTCATGGTTTAATTGAAAGAGTTGAAGAAGGAACAACCGTTGTTTTCGTCAAATCTGGAGATGAACATGATGATGTCACTTGTAAATCCATTGATTTCTGTGAAAAAATAGGCGTAAATTGCATAATCTTCGATTTAAAAGATTATGACGAAGATATTGATTCTTTATTAACTCCATTTATTTTATTAATTCCATTAGAATGGTTTATTTACCATCTTTCAATATTTAATGGAATAGATCCTGGTAGTACTAGGCATATTGGAAAAGTAAGATATTAATCAGGATATCTTATTTCATTTTTTTTAATTTTTTTTGTGTATTATGGTTATACTTTTTTTTGCATATTTCTTCTAAAATAGTACATTTTAAATTATATAAAGTATATATTTAAAATTATAGTAATTCTAAAAATTATTTTATGAAAATGGAGAAGTGATTTTTTTGTATTCAGTAAGATCTAGTAAAGATTTTCAAGAACTAAGTCCTTTTATAATTATTGGAGCCGGAGGTGGAGGTGAAAAATTCTCTAACTTTAAAGGTGTCGAAACTGCTGGTTTTTTAGATGATTCAAAGGAAAAACAAGGTAAGGAGTTTTGTGGACACATAGTAGGTTCTGATTTAAAGACATTAGTTGAAGAAACAGATTCCAAAACTGTAGCTATAATGTTACCTATAGGGGCTGAAGGTGCTGCATTAAAATATGCTGTTCAGGCTATAGATCTTGGACAAAATGTATTAACATCATTTAGATCTTTACCCTTAGAAGAAAATCCATCTTTAATTAAGTTTGCTAATCAAAAGAACGTTCAAATTAAACAAATCAGTTCAAGATTAGATAATATTGAAAAAGTTATGGGTATAGCACCTGAAAAATGTACTGAGGTTTTACCAAAAATAACTTATTATCATAAAAAACCTGTAATATTTGTGGGTGGAACATCTCAAGAATGTGGAAAAAGAACTACTGCTCGTAGTTTAGGTAAAATAGCTAAAGAAATGGGTTTAAAAGCAATTATATTTTCTACTGATGAGATGGGTTTAGAACAACCTACTGATATTAATTTCAGAGCAGGTAGTTTATCTGTTATGGACGTACCTGCTAGTATAATGGGAACAGTTAAGTACATGGAAGAAAATGAAGATCCTGACATAATTTTCATAGAAGGTCAATCTAGTCTTACAGAAACAGGAAATCCACATCCAAAAGGTTTATCTGCTGCTATATTATTTGGAGCAATGCCTGATGCTGTAATATTATGTCATAGACCAAATCATCCTTTTAGAGAACCAATAGGCATAAAATCTGAATTAACTGCAATTGAAGCTGTGGAACCAACTAAGGTCATTGGTTTATCAATAAATAGAAGGAATGCACCTGATATGTCTTTAAAAGACATTGAAGAAGAATTTGGTTTACCTACGGTAGATATCCATACTGATTCAAATGGTGGTTTAGAACGTTTAATCAAAACAGTTTTAGACTATGTAGGTGAGAGTAAATGAAAAATTCATTAAAAGATTTAACAGTGAACGTTAAAAAATCAATAGATCGTGAATATGATGGTCAATTAAATATGGAACCAAATTTTGATGAAGATCAAAAAATGCTTGATGATAATATCATAACATCTATTAAGGAAAATTATGATAATGATGATGATTTTGAGAATATCATTGTAGATCATAGTGAAAATGATTTAATTGAACCAAATCAAGGACCAAATATAGATACAATTAGATTAATCAAAGTAAAATCTCTTTCATCTTTATCTGATGAATTAGATAATGTAAATAAAACAAGGGTTCCTGCAATTATTGATCTTAAATATATTCAAGAAAGAAGAAAATCTGAATTCAAACAAATAGGTTCTACAATTAAAGCATTTAAAAAAGCTACTAAATCAAGTGTAATTTTACTTGGTAGTGTAGGTACTGTTATTGTTGTTGCACCATCAGATATAAGAATATTAAAATAAGTTAAAAGATGAAATCATTTCTCTTCATGATTTTATTTTTTATTTATAATCTATTTTTGAAAAAAAAAAGAATCAAATATAAAAATTAATTTATATTTTTAAATTATGGAAATTAATAAGATTTTTATAAGTTACTTTTGTAATATCCTCTTTTTTATAACCCATTAATTCTAGTTCATGTTTAACTAAAGGTAAACTCAATGGATTAGATGGTGCAAAACTCAAATCACTATCTAATACAAATTTATCAAAGCCATAATTATCAAGCATTTTAACAGTATCTTCTACAGACATCTTTTGTGGTTGAACAGTTATTCCTAATGTATAATCTTTATCGATAACATCATCAATAATTGAGAAATCAATATGGTCTAATTGAACTTGTTTCGGATTAATATATTCATCAAGTAATTTAGTTGTTGTTTTACAGACTTCCTGTTTATGTGTACGTGGAGTATGTACAATTACATTATAACCATTTTCATCAGCATATTGTAATTGTTTTATAAATACTTCCTGTTCTAATTTTTGTATAGTTTCTAATCCTATTTCACCGATTCCAATAACATGATTTTTAGATAGATAATCATCTAATTTTTTTAGAACATTATCATAATCCTCAGGTATTGCACGAGGATGAACTCCTATACAAGCAAATAATTTAACATCATGTTTACCAATTCTTTCAGGTTCATAGTTTACTATACGATTGAAATGTTCGAAACTAACATTTGATTTTTTCATTTCAAGAGGGTCATGAGCACATGCAACAACAGCATCTACTCCAGCCATTTTCATAGTTTGATAATCTTCTATGGGTCTTGTATCTGCATGCATATGTGCATCAATAATCATTTTCTCACCTATTCTTCAACATCTTCAAATTGTGTATAACCTTCAATTAATTCTTTGATGATTAAAGGTAATCTGCGTATAGATATTCTTTTTTGTTCAAATGTATCTCTATTACGTATTGTAACTTTTTTATCATCTATAGAATCATAATCTATTGTAACTGCATAAGGAATACCCACTTCATCTGCTCGTGCATATCTTCTTCCGATAGTTCCACTAGCATCATAGTATGAAATTAAATTATTTTGACGTAAAGTTATCTCAATATCTTCAGCAATTTCAGTTAAAGGTTCTTTGTTTACAAGTGGAAGAACTGCTACTTTAATTGGTGCTATTTTTGCAGGTATTTTTAAATATGCTCTTTTTTCTCCTTCTTCGGTCATATCTTCAGTGTATGAATGAAGTAACATTGCATATAATATACGATCTATTCCATAGGATGGTTCAATTACATGAGGAATTAAACGTTCACCTTTTATCTGTTCTTCTTTAGTTTCAAATGTTACAAAACTATCATCTATTTCATATTGGTTATCACCAATACTAAACTTGTAACTATTTTCAGTTTCAAATGATTTTTTAATAATTTCCGGGTCAGTGTTTTCAAGTATTTCTTTTGCTTGTGCTGAATCTCCTTTAAATGTAGGACCAAATTTTTTCATATTGAATGAAGGTTTTGTAACTACAACAGTTTTTGGAGTATCATATTCTTTAAATACTGATAAATCTTCTTTGCTGTGTTCAATATGTGAACTTAAATCATAATTTGTACGATCAGCAATTCCAATTATTTCAACCCAACCATATTGATCAGTATTTACTTCAACATCCCAGCAATCTATAGCATAATGAGCCATTTCATCAGGTAAATGTTGTCTAAATCTTATTTCTTCATCTGGAATTCCTAAATCATTTAAGAATTCTCTTGCTAATACAATTTGATAAATTAAAGTTTGACTTGAAACTATTTTTTGGTCAATAGCTTCTTTAACTGAAATTGTTATAGGTTCAGAGTTAGTTAATTGTTGTTCTTGGCCAAATAATCTGAGAATGTAATCTTCTATATTTTTGTAATTTTTATGGTCTTTATTAGTTGGATCTACAAATATTTCAGCTTCTGCTTGTGTGAATTCTCTAAGTCTTATAACTCCTTGTCTTGGTGATAATTCATTTCTATATGATTTTCCTAGTTGGACTATTCCAAAAGGAAGTTTATCCTTATAGAATCTGCTTATTCTTTTAAATGCTATAAATATTCCCTGTGCAGTTTCAGGACGCATATATCCAACTTGTTTACCACTTGCTCCTATTTGTGTTTTGAACATTAAGTTGTAACTTTTGACAGGTTCAAGTTTTCCTTCACATGCAGGACAAATTATATTGTTTTCATTTATAATTTCAGTAAGTTTTTCATCAGGTAAACCTTCAACTTCTTCACCAATAGTTTCACTAATTATATGATCTGCCCTGTAAATCTCTTTACATTCACCACATTGTGTCATTGGATCAGTAAAATTATCAACGTGACCAGAAGCTTTTAAAGTATCATGAGGCATTACTGTTGGAGCTTCAATTTCATAAAAACCTTCTCCTGCAACGTAGTATTTTCTCCATAAATTCATTACATTGGTTTTTAATAATCCTCCTAAAGGTCCATAATCATAAAACCCTGCTACTCCACGGTATATTTCAAATGAAGGATATAATATTCCTCTTTTTTTTGCTATACTCATCATTTCTTCATTTCCCATTATTTGCCTCCTTTTAAATCATAATCCTGTTTTATTTTACTTACTTGTGGTCCATTTTGATTCATATATTTGCTATCTCTATCTTCATGACCATAAGGTTTGAGTGATGGTGATGTCATAGTTTCAAATACGATTTGACAAACTCGTTGACCTGGATATAAGGCCACAGGCATTTTTCCAATATTTGAAATTTCAAGTGTTATTTTACCTTCAAATCCGGGATCAATATAACCTGCTGTTACATGCATAGTTACACCTAATCTACCCATTGATGATCTACCTTCAACTCTAGCTACAATATCTGCAGGTAATTTAACAGTTTCATAAGTAGTAGCTAATGTAAATTCACCTGGATGAATTATAAAAGGTTTTCCTTCTTCAATGGTAAATGAATTCATATAAGATTCTAAATCTGTATTATCTCGTGGATCAATAAACGGTTTACTTGTTATTGTGAATCCCTTAAATTCATTACCTATTCTCAAATCTACTGAAGATGGCTGTATTTGTTTAATATCTTTAATCGGATCAATAACAATTTTACCATCATCTAAATATTTTTTTATATCAATGTCACTAAGTATTGCCATAGATTTACCTCTTATTTAATTCGTTTATTTATACGATTTAGTGTTCCTAGTAGGATTCGAGCTTCACGTCCAGCCATGAAGGCTCTTCCCATTATTCGTTTTGCAATAATTTTTGCTTGTCTTTCTTTATGTTCTGGATAATCTAACTTAGAAATTATATCATTTGTGATTTCATTTAATATTTCTTTTTCTTCATATCCGGCTATATCCATTTCATCAATAGGATAACTTTTTTTATTTTTGAAGATTTCATAAAAAATTACTGCTGCTGCATGAGTTATATTCATTATTGGATATTCATCACTTGTAGGGATAGTTACTAATACATCACAAAGTTCTAATTCATCATTAGTAAGCCCATCACCTTCTCTACCGAAAAGCAATGCTATATTGCCATTAGTAGTAATAGTTTTTCCTAGTTCTTCTGGTGTAATGGGTATGCGAGGTATGTTATAACTTCCACCAGCAGTACCTGTAGAAGCTACTAGTGATACAATTTCTTTATCTTTGATGAATTCTTGTAAATTTGGATATATTAATGCATTTTCAACTAACTCTTTTGCATGCATAGCTTGATAATAAGCACTATCCTCAAGTTCACAAGGATTAATAAGTATTAAATCTTTCAATCCAAAATTTTTCATAGTTCTTGCTAGAAATCCAATATTTCCTGGAGTTTCTGGTTCAACAAATACTGTATAAATTTTCAAATATAATCACTATATTTATTTTTGTTAAATAACTCTAAAATATTTAATTATAAAAATTATCTTTTGATTAAATTCTAACAAGTAATAATCTATACTCAATTTAATTACTTAATATGCTTATTTTAAATATTATGGGTGAATAAATAATATTATAATATAAATGTGAGGTGAAGTTGATGAAGTTATCTAATTTTAATTATAATACATCGGGTATAATATTAGTGTTATTAGGTTTATTAGCATTAAGTTTTCCTATGACTTCAACATGGACCCTTGGGGTTGTAGCAGGATTCATGTTTCTAATGGTGGCTTTATTATTATTTGTAACAGGTGTATCCTATTTTATTTATAATAAAATACTTGGAATAATAACGATTATTTTAGCAGTAATGTGTATGATATTTAGTTGGAATTTAATGTTTTCACCAAATCTGGTTGCATTTATTACAAGTTTTGTAGTATATCTTCTAGGTATTGTGATGATAATTATGGGTATTTTTAGTTTATTTAGTGGTACAATAGTTACTCACATGAAATATATGGGTATTGTCACATTGATATTTGGAATAATAATTATTTTATTTGGAATCTTTGTAAATAATCCAATTCATTTAGGGATGATTATTGGTATTTGGTTAATTATTATGGGTATTATCCAATTATTTAATAAAGAACCTAAAGATTATATAGATGTATAATTATTTTTTATTTTTTAAGGGGAATTGTTTATGTTGATAGTCACAACTCCTTCAATAGAGGGTAAAAATGTTAAAAAATATATAGGGATAGTTAGTGGAGAAGGTTTAGTAGGATCTAATGTATATAAAGATATTTTTTCAGGGGTACGTGATGTAGTTGAAGGTAGAACTTCTACTTATGAACGTGAAATAAAAATAGCTAGGGACAAAGCTATTAAAACCATGGAAGAAAATGCTGAAAAATTAGGTGCAAATGCTATTTTAAACGTACGTGTAAAATATAGTAATTTAGGTGGTACTATGGGTAATACTATTTTAGTTAGTATTAGTGGAACTGCCGTAGAATATTAATTATTTTTAAAAAAAAGATGAATAGAATAATCTATTCATAAGCTTTATTTAATAATTCCATCATATTTATTACAGATGTTTTTGAGTTCTTTTTTGTAAGGGAATCTTGGATATTATATTCACAGAATGGACAAATAGTAACAACATAATCAACATCTAATTTATCAATCATTTCTACTTTTTTATCTGCTAAAGAAGAAGCTATTTCTGGTTTTCCAGATCTAACTCCTCCACCAGCTCCACAACATTGGTCTGGTTTATCCATTTCAATAAATTCAACACCTTTCATATTTTTCAATATGTTACGAGGTTCCTCACTAATTCCCTGACCTCTAATTAAATGACATGGGTCATGATAAGTTACTTTTAAATTTAAATCATTCATTTCTTCAGAATCTAGTTTACCATCTAAAAATTCACTAACATCCATGATGTTTAAGTTAACTCCATATTCAGGATAATTTCTTTTAAGTGTTGAACCACAACCAGCACATACAGTTAATACTATATCATAATCCTTAAATGTTTCGTAATTTTTTTGAACTAATTCTGGAATTATTTCTACTTGTCCTGTTCTTATAAGTGGTGACCCACAACATACTTGTTCTTCAGGTATATCTACTTCATATCCTAATTTGTTTAATATTTTAATGAAATACTCTGCAATCCATGGTAATTTATAATCAATCATACAACCTGTGAAGAATGCAATTTTAGGTTTTGTGTCAAACTTATGAGTTTTATTATATTCTTTTATGAATCCTTCCGGATATTTTCCATTTTCATTAGGTACAACACTTCTACCGGTATTTTTAACCATATCTCTTATTTGTTTATGTTCAGGTAATGGGCCTTCTTTTTGTGAAACTACTTTTGCACGTAACAATTCTATTGCTTTTCCATATATGTCAATTTCTTTAGGGCATGTTACGGTACATTGACCACATGATGTACAACAGTATAATCCACCTAGTAATGCATCTTCAGTATGCACACCATCTTCTCTAGGATCAAAGCTTAAACTGGAAATATCTCTCATATAGAATGGACCTATAAATTCTTCTGTTTCTTTGATTACGGGACACATGGATAAACAAGAGTAACAATCAATACAACTTCTCAAAGCATCAGTTTTTGCATATTTTTCTGGTTTAATAAGTTCAGGACTTTGGTTGATTGTCCCTATATCTTCTGAACCCAAGTATAAGTTAAGATTTTTTGTTTTGTCATCTAGAGGGTCACGGTCAACAATTAAATCTTTGATAATTTTAAAATCCAGAGGTTCTAACGTATCATTATCTTCAATTTCAGCTTTACATGCTAATACAGCTTTATCATTGACTTTAATTGCACAAGATCCACATTGACCAGCTCTACATGAATATCTATAAGCTATATTTGCATCATATTTTTCATTAATCTGTTGTAATGCATCTAATACTTTCATGTTATTACTTTTTTCTATTTCATAACTTTCCATGTAATGTTTATCATCTATAGGATCATATCGTTTAACATTAACTGTAATCATTTAATTACTCCTTAAAAAAACAATTTATATATAAAAAATACTCCTTAAACTAATTGTATATTTTCAATATTTTTCTTATAAACTCATAATCTTAATTTTTGCTTATTATATTTTATTTTGTTAAATCTAATATATTTTAATTTTTATCTTAATGGTAATTTAAATAATTTATTAAATAAATATAGTATATACTAATTATAATAATTTATAATTAATTTTAAGCTAACTTTTTTATCATATTAAAGTTTTAAAAATTTAGGAGTAATAATATGAATATAAATGAATTATTGAATCCTGAGAAAGGTCAAAAACAGTTTATGCTGGGTAATGAAGCGGCTGTTAGGGGAGTACTAGAATCAGGTCTTTCTTTAGCTGCAACTTATCCTGGAACACCTTCCTCTGAAATAGGTGATATTCTGTTTAAACTAGCTAAAGATGCCAATGTTTATTTTGAATTTTCATCTAATGAAAAAACAGCAATAGAAGTAGCAGCTTCTGCAGCTAGTACAGGTTTACGTACATTTTCTTTCATGAAGCATGTGGGGGTGAATGTAGCAAGTGATTCATTAATGACATCTGCTTATGTTGGTGTTGAAGGGAGTTTTTTAATTTTAGTTGCTGATGATCCATCAACTTTTTCTTCACAAAATGAACAAGATACAAGACATTTTGCAAGACAAGCTAATATCCCAATATTTGAACCATCAAATCCTCAAGAAATTAAAGATTTTATTCATTATGCATATGATATTTCAGATGAATTTAATATGCCTGTAATAATTAGAACTACAACACGTGTATCTCATATGAGGGGTATAGTCACAACTGATGAATACCAGAAAAATACAAAAACTTTCGGTGAATTTAAGAATGAAGGATTACATGTACCTGTTCCTGCAGCTGCACGTGTAATGCATAAAAATTTAGTTGATAAAATTGATAAAATTAGGGAAATATCCAATACAAGTCTATTAAATCAATTATTTGAGAATGAAAATTCTAAATTAGGAATAATAACTTCTGGTGGATCATATAATTATGTTGCTGATGTTGTAAATGAATATAATTTGGATGTGAATATTCTAAAACTAGGTTTCACTCATCCATTTCCAACTGAACTAGTAAAAGAATTCTTAGAAAACAATAAAGAAGTTCTTGTAGTTGAAGAAGTTGATCCAATCAATGAAAAGGAAACACTAGCAATAGCTGGATTATATAATATAAATACAAAAATACATGGTAAAATAGATGGAACTTTGTCTGAAATATTTGAATATACTCCTGATATTATATTTGATGCATTAAATAATTTAATTCATTTCGAATCTGAATTTAAAGTACCTAATAAAGAAACAGAAATACCATTACCATCAAGACCAGCTAATCTATGTTCTGGTTGTCCACATAGGGCATCATATTATGCTGCAAGAAAAGCAATTAATAGTTTAAATTTAGATAAAGAAAGTATTCATCCTAATGATATTGGTTGTTATACTTTAGGTATAGCACCACCATATAATATGGCAAGTTATCTAATGAGTATGGGTGCAAGTATAGGAACAAGTTGTGGTTTTAGTAAATCTACTGAAGATCAACCAATCATAAGTTTTATTGGAGATTCAACATTTTTCCATGGGGGTATACCTCAATTAATAAATGCAGTACATAATAAAAATAAATTTACACTTGTAATCCTTGATAATAGAATTACTGCAATGACTGGTGGTCAAACAAATCCAGGAATACCTATTGATGGTATGGGTGATGAAGCACCAGCTATATCTATAGAAAAATTAGTTAAATCTATGGGAATTGGTTTTGTAGAAACAATTAATCCATTGAATGTAAATGAAATGGTTCAAGTTTACAAAGATGCCTTAAATTATGATGGTGTATCAGTAATTATTGCTAAATATCCATGTAATTTAATCAACAAACAGGAAATACGAGCAAGAAACTATTCAATTGTGGTTGATCATGATAAATGTGTGCATTGTAATTTATGTACTAATGAATTAGCATGTCCAAGTATCAACGAAATTAATGGACAAATAACTATTGATGAAGTATGTAATAAATGTGGTGTATGTACAATAGTATGTCCTACTGATGCAATACATAAAGAGGAGTAAAAACATGACATATAATATTTATATTTGTGGTATAGGTGGTCAGGGAATCATCAAAACATCTATAGTTATTGGTGAAACAGGACTTAAAAGTAATCAAAATGTGGTTATGAGTGAAATTCATGGAATGTCACAAAGAGGTGGAATTGTTTCAACTGAATTAAAAATAGGGGAAGATAAAAGTCCAATAATCTCAAAAGGAGCGGCTGATTTAGTTTTGGCTTTTGAACCAGTTGAAGCAATTAGAGCACTAGAAAAAACTAATAAGGAATCTATTGTTGTAGTTAATACACATCCAATATTACCATCAACAATAAATCAACAAGATGTGGATTATCCTGAAATTGATGACATATTGGCTGAACTCAAAACAAAAGTTAAAGAAGTTCACAGTATGGATGCTAATAAAATTGCTATAGAAGCAGGTCATCCTTTATCTATGAATATGGTAATGGTTGGAGCGGCAAGTGCTGTAACAAATTTCCCATTTGATAAAGACTCTTTAATAGATACAATGAAAGATAATCTTCCACCAAAATCTCTTGATATTAATATAAAAGCATTTAATGAAGGATTTAATGTTGTAAAAAACGAATAATCCTTTTATTCTCATTTTTAAAAAAGTATTGTGTGGGGAGGAGAATTAAATTGAATATATTTCTTCTGGAGCTATAATTTTTGCGTCTGATTTTTCTAATTTTTCAGCACCTTTTTCCATATCTTCTAATCTTAATATAACAATGGCATCATATTTTTGTTGTTCTACAAATGCATATAAATACTCTAAATTGATATTTTCTTCATCAATAATTCTTAAGATTTTAGTAAGACCTCCAGGCTGGTCATCCATAGCAACTGCAATAACATCTGTAATTTTCACAATATAATTATTTTTTTCAAGTTCTTCTTTAACTTTCATTGGCTCAGTTACTATTAATCTGAGAAGACCGAATTCAGAAGTATCTGCAAGTGATAATGCTCTTATATTAACTCCTATTTTTTCAATAATTTCTAATGTATTTAACATTCTACCTTCTTTATTTTCTAAAAAGATAGATAATTGTTTTAGATATTCCATATTAATACCTCTATTCATTTCTTTTATCAATAACTCTAACAGCTTTACCTGAATCTACCCTATCAATAGTTTTTGGTTCAACAAGATTCACATTAACCCTTAAACCAATTTCATCATGTATGGCCTGTGCTATTTTATCACGTGTACCCACAAGTTCTTTCACATTATCAAAAACTAAATTTGGTGAAGCTTCAACTTTAACTTCTATTTGATCTAAAACTCCAGGTCTTGTAAGAATAATTTGGTAATGTGGTTCTACACCATCAACAGATAATAATGCTTTTTCAATTTGAGATGGGAATACACTAACACCTTTAATTTTAAGCATATCATCAGATCTGCCAGTAATTTTATCCATTTTAACTAATGTTCTTCCACAACCACAGGTTTCATGATGAATTTTTGTAATGTCTCTGGTTCTAAATCTGATAAGAGGCATTCCTACCCGAGTTAATGTTGTAAGCACTAATTCACCTGATGTATTTTCAGGTAATTGTTTCATTGTATTCGGATCAATAATTTCTGGATAAAAATGATCTTCATTTAAGTGAAGTCCATTTTGTTCAGAACATTCCATTGCAACTCCAGGACCCATAACCTCAGTTAAACCATAAATATTATATGCTGGTGTATTGAATTTATTTTCTATTTGTTGTCTCATTTCTTCAGTCCAACTTTCAGAACCAAAACCTATAGCTTTCAAGTTTAAATCAGATGGTTTAATATTTTGTTCTTTAAGTTCTTCAGCTATGTGTAATCCATATGATGGAGTAAATATTAGCATAGTTGATTTAAAATCTTTCATTAATTCAATTTGTCTTAATGTTTGTCCTGTAGAAATAGGTACTACTGTAGCTCCTATTTTTTGACCACCATAGTGAACTCCAAAACCACCAGTGAACAATCCGTATCCATGAGTATTTTGAATTATATCATTTTCATCAATACCCATCATGGTAAAACCTCTAGCTATTATTTCTCCCCATGTATCTAAATCTTCTTTAGTATAACCAGATACTGTAGGTTTACCTGTTGTTCCACTAGAAGTATGTATTTCTATTATTTCTTTTTGTGGTACTGCAAATAATCCAAAAGGATATGATGCTCTTAAATCTGTTTTTGTAGTGAATGGTAGTTTTTCTATATCTTCTAAAGTTTGTATATCTTCTGGAAATATTCCTTCTTCTGTATATCTCTTGTGATAATAAGGTACTTCGTCAAATGCTGTTTTAACAACATCTTGTAATCGTTTTAACTGTAATTCTTTCATGTCTTCAAGTGACATGCATTCAATTTTTTCATCCCACATCATTGATAAGTTACTTCCTATAAATTCATTAACTATAATTATACTTTTGTATAATCTATCTAATAAAATTAAAGAATTGGCAAAAATAGTTTTTCATTAAAATTTCAAATTTTTACAAAAAAATAATAAAGGAGTTTAGAATGGTAAACTAGTGTATCTTCTTATAGATCCACATTTATACCAATTATTTATAACACCATATGAATTACGTGATGATGTTAAATCACAAGAATGCCAACTACCATCAACATATACTTCAGCCCACACGTGACCTGTTACAAGTCCACTTGTAAAGTAACAAGTTGCATGACAGTATCTAGAAGGAATATTACATGCTCTTGAAACAGCTATCATTAAATGAGCTAAATCACAACAATTACCTGCTCTAGCATTCCAAGTTTGCACTGCTCCTTTATGAGTATTATAGTAGTAACTATAACTTGTTCTACTATTTAGATAATTGAAAATATTTCTAGCTAATTGAGCAGTACTTGAATAACCTTGTGCTTTGATAGTTTTAGCAAGACTTTGGATTGTTGAACTTGAAACTTGGCAGTTTGAAGTAGCTTTAACGTAAGATTCAAATCCTTTAGGAACACTTGTTGTAACTTTAACAGTTAACTTGATTTTAGCAGAACTTGATTTATATATTCCTGTTCCCACATAAGTTGTTACTACATTGTAAGTTGTAGCACTATATGTGGTAGGTATTTTGTAATTAAGTGTTGCTACTCCATTAGATATCGAAGCAGTTCCAATTTTTTTTCCTAAAATCCAGAAATTAACACTACCTTTAGTAACTGTAAGGCCAGTACTAGTTTTAACAGTGGTTTTTAAAGTCACACTATTTCCAGTTGAACCACTAACAGCAGTTGGACTTTGTACAGTAGCTACTGGATTTATATTAAGAGTTCCTTTACTTGAACTAGTTTTGTAGTGTCCATATCCGCTGTATACTGCGGTTATTGTGTAACTTGTACGTGTCGGATCATTTGGTATTTTATATGTTATTTTTGCTATTCCGTGGGTAACGTTTGCTTTTCCTATGGTTACACCATTTGCTTTGAATGTAACAATTCCATTAGCAATACCTGTTCCTGTACCTTTATTTTTTACTGTTGCTGTTATTGTAGTTGAACTTCCAATAGTACCTGCTTTAGTAGTTACTTTTGTAACTGTACTGGTATTTCTTACTGTTAATAAACCATCATCAGTACTTACTTTATAAATTCCAGTTCCAGCATATGTAGCAGTTATGGCGTACTTATTACGTGTTGCATTGCTTGGTACTTTGTATGTTATTTTTGCTATTCCCTTGGTTACATTTGCTTTTCCTATGGTCACTCCATTTGTTTTGAAAACAACTGTACCACCAGTAATATTGGCTGCAGTTGCTTTATTTTTTACATTTGCTCTTATAGTTACAGAACTTCCAATAGTACCTGCTGTAGGAATTACTTGTGTTGCTGTACTTATTTTATTTACTGTTATTGATCTGTTAAAATTACTTGTTTTATAAAGTCCATATCCTGAATAAATGGCTGTAACAGTGTAATTTTTTGCACTTCGTGGTAGCTTGTATTTTATTGTTGCTACACCATTTTTTACAGTTGTTTTATTTAAACTTATTCCATTTACTTTGAAAACAACACTTCCACCAGTAATGTTAGCTGCAGTTAATTTATCTTTTACTGTCGCTGTTAAAGTTATAGTTTCTCCAACAGTTCCGGATACCTTTGGCACATAAGTTGCTGTACTTATTTTATTTATAGTTAATTTTCCTGTAGCTTTACTAGAAGCATATTTACTTGTTCCACTGTAAACAACAGTTAAATTGTAATAAGTATGTTTTGTAGTGTTAGGCACAGTATATTTATATGTTGCTTGACCATTAACAACATTTATTGTGGCTAAACTAACACCATTTGCTTTAAATACTAATTTTCCACCAGTTACTTTTTGACCAGAACTAGTTTTTATTGTTGCATTTAACACAACTGTTTTTCCAATTGTTCCACTTACAGAATTAACTGTTACTTTAGTAGTAGTTAATTTATTTGCGGTCAGCTGGGTTTTTGATACAGATTTGCTTATGCTATCTGTTGTAGCAGTGCTGTTATCGCTACTGATTTGACTTATATTTGTGTTTATTGTTGAATAAGCACCACTATTTGAATTTAAATTTGTATTATTATTTGTATTTGCTTCAGTTGTACTTTCTGTATTACTTGAATCTTGGATAGTACTAGTTGTAGTACTAATGTCAGTAGTAGTATTCGGTGTTATCGCTGTTAATTCAGTATTATTTGAATCTGTAGCGGATACAGATCCGATTATTAATATTGTTGCAAATATTAAAATCGTTATACAAAAATAACCCTTAATGTTAAGACCTCCTTATAATAAATTTTAATTTTCAACTAAAATTTATTTTTATAATTGGGTTAATCATTAATTGTTAGTAAACAATTAATTAGATATAACTTTTATTTTTTTTATTATTTAAATATTAGTTTAAATTCATTATTTTAATAACTATTTATTTCTATTTAAATCAATAACGAATTAAATAAACTTATTTAAATCTAAAATCTTCATATTATCTGTTTTTATTATACAAACTTCTTATTTAAACTTTTTT
Source organism: Methanosphaera stadtmanae (assembly GCA_015062815.1). GTDB lineage: Archaea > Methanobacteriota > Methanobacteria > Methanobacteriales > Methanobacteriaceae > Methanosphaera > Methanosphaera stadtmanae_B. Next base: position 21,497 of record SUTP01000009.1, read on the forward strand.
AAATCTTATAATCATTTTATATATCTGTTGAAAAATGATATTACTAGATTGAATTATGTGTAATACCATTTGAATAAATTAAAATAAACCTATTTTAATTTAATATGCTCTTATTTATCCTTAAAAACTTCTAAAAAGAATTATTATTCTATTTTTATTTTAGTACAAAGTGATTAAATATTTTTTAAATAACTCTTTTAAGAATTTTTTAGATATGTATTGAATGTATTACAAATATTTAATGATGAAAAGTTTTCTAAAAATAATTAATAGGGATTATATATATAATTGTAACAAATGTAATTAAGATAATTATACTAATAGTAACAAGATTTCTTTTAGAAAAATTATTAAGTTTTGGAAATATATATAAAATTATATTTTTATATGGATTATTAAGGTGATTAAATGAGTGAAAAAATAACATATGATGATGTTAAAAGATATGAACATTTGTTTACAATGGCGCCTTCATTTATGCTTGGTGCAATGGCAAGACGTAATGCTAATTTAGTATCTAAATTTGATTTTAAAATTAAATCCACATTAGTTAAATTAAATGATGTACAAAAAGAGAAATTAAAAGCTTTATTAAATGCAGACATTAATGATTTACAAGCTCTTATGAAAATCGGTTATGATCAAACCCATAAAAAACAGTATAAAATATTAGCCGATCCTAAAAATCATGATTTTATTAAAAAAAATATTGAAGAACTTAGGAAATTAGTGGAATCAGAAAAAAATTAAGAAGAATTTTTTTTTTATTCTATTGAAACTTCTACTTTTTCTTCTTCATCTTCAGTTTCTTCTTCTTTATCTTCAGTTTCTTCTTTTTTATCTTCAGTTTCTTCAGATTTGATTACTTTATTAATTAATATATAATCTCCGATACCTGCAATATCATTTTTTGTGATGGTCATAATATTTTTTTTACCGAATGAAGATGTGTTGGGTAATTCAATTGTTAATCCTGTAATAATTTTTTCTTCGAAATCTAAATTTATACCAGAAACTCTTCCGTTGTCATTTCCTTTTGTGTTAAGAACTTTTTTCCCAATGATTTCATTAATTGTAGCATCTTTTTCTTCACTTGTAGGTATTTTGTCTAATTTGTTTTTTTCACAGTCCTCTTGGGTTAGTGATACTTGTAAATAATCTCCAAAACCAATTATTTCTGATGGTTCAATAGGATAATATTTTTTGCTTAAAGGGTTTCCTACTGATCCGTATATTTTTGAAATTTTAAATGTTTCTGTGTTGAAAGTCATCTCTGCAATTTTTGCTAAATCTTTAATGTTTTTGTCTATTATTTTTTTTCCTAATATCTCATTTATATTCATATAATCCCTTCTAAAAAAATTATATAACGTAGTTATCTAATATAATTTATATTATATATATTTTTGTAGTGTTTATATATTTTATTTTAAGTATTCTTTTAGTTCATTAATAGTTAATAATGGTGTGAATTTAATATTTTTTTCTTCAAATGCTTCTTGAGCTCCTTCTTGTCTATCAATAATAACAAAAGCTTCAATTATTTTTCCACCATTATTTTCAATAACATCTATTGATTTAAATAATGATCCTCCAGTGGTTGTAACATCTTCAACAATTATTACCTGATCATTTTCGAGAAGTTCTCCTTCTATTTGTTTATTAGTTCCATAGGATTTTTTTGTTTTTCTAATCATTAGCATAGGTTTTTTAGATATTAATGATGTTGCAGTTGCAATTGGTACAGCTCCTAAGGCAGGACCTGCTATTTTATCTATGTTCATGTCTTGAATTTTTTCAGTTATGAGATGAGCTACACATTCAAGAATAGCTGGTTCTGTTATTGCTTTTTTCATATCAATATAATAATCACTTTTTCTACCAGAAGATAATGTAAAATCTCCAAATTTAATTACATTGTCTTTTTTTAATAATTCCATTAGTTTAGTTTTATAATCAGTCATATAATCATCTTTTTTATTATTTTTTCATAACTCGTTGATTATTGATAATGCTTCATCTATGGTTTGTTTTAGAATTATTTTATCACCAATACAGTTTATCATTTCAAAGGGTATAATAGTATCAGTTTCCTTATTTTTATTAAATATGCCATTTTTATTCTCACTTTTTTCTTTAACTATTAATGATTGAATAGAATTAGTGGCAGTGTCAATATTAACATCTTTTACCGTTCCTATAACTTTTATTTCACTATTAAGTACTTCTATACCTATTATATCTCTTAATACACGCATTTTAATCACAATTTTTTTAATAAAATAATTATTGTCTAATAAATTAATATTAGGATAAAATATTAAATCAACATGTTTATTGTCTATTATTATAATTTTTTTAAAATATAATTATTATGAAAAAATCTAATTATTTCTAAAGATATATGTGGTATTAAATAGTTAAGGAAATAAATTATGAAAGTATATATTTTGGATGCTTCAGCATTAATTAATGGTTTTTATTCTAAAGATTCATTAAATTTAATGACTTCTTCTGCTATTAATGAAATTAAAGATATTAATACGGAAATGTTATTAAATAATTGTATTAATGAAGGTATACTTAAAATTGAGCACATTGATTTTGATGATTTTCCGGAGATATATGATGTTTTATCAGTTTCTGGGGATTTAATGCGATTATCTCAAACAGATAAAGAAATTGTAGCATTATCGGTTAAATATAAAAATTTGGGATATGATGTCATAACAGTTACTGATGATTATTCTATGCAGAATGCTCTTAAATTATTGAATATTTCATTTAAAACTGTTTTGACTAAGGGAATTGATGAAACTATTCAATGGAAAAAATTATGTAAAGGCTGTAGAAAAGAGTATCCTTCAGATACTAAAGATGAAATTTGTGAAATTTGTGGTTCACCAATTATTAGAAAACGAGTTAATGCTCATAGTAATAGTTAAAGGAGATAAATTATGCGATATCATAAAATTGGTGTAATTGTACATGGTCCAGGTATAGTTGATACAGGTTATGCTAAAAAAATTATTGATTTATTAAAAAATTATGGTGATGTTACATGTCGACTTGGCGGAACTATGGGTCGGACTGCTGTGATTGATGCTAATTTAGAGAATATAATTAATATTGAAGATAAATTATTACCTAGTCAATCTGTAAAATTATTATCCCAGACTAATGATGTATTATTTCTATTAAATTATGGTAAGTCAGTAATTACAGGACATACTTTTGGTTATAAAGTTTTTAATAATGCTGGTGGAAATTTGAATTTAGTTCAAATAGAACGTCCTGGTGAAGATGATGGTACTATAATACAGTGGAACAATCAAACAGATTCTTATTTAATAAAATCTATTAGTGAATCATTAAAATTATCTATTACTACTTCAACTGAAGCAACTGACTTGGTTCATAATTTAACTGGCTTTAATAAGGATAATTCCAGAGTCACACGTAAAGTTGCAGGCGTAAGTCCTGGTGAGAATATTATGCTCAATGGGATGGTGATTGGTCGTGCAACTAGTGATGATTTAACAATTATATCTGAAGATAATTCAATTACTGAAATGATTGGTGGTCAAATAAAGTATCATGGACTTGAAAAATTGGGTAAAGTGGATTTATCTAAAGCTATTATTAAAACGGGTTTGTTACGTAAATCAGATAATATAAAACCAAGACAAATTAATCATAAATCAAGTGATGATTTAACTGCTGTTTATTTAAGTCATGCTGCAGAGGATATATATCAATTTAGAAATTGTGATATTTTAGTAAGTGTTGGGGATGATACTACTTTATTGTCTTCAGATATATTATATAGATTTAATGTACCAATTATAGGAATAACTGATGGGGATTTGGATAAAGTTGTTTTAAAAGGATTTAAATTAGATGATTCTTTAATAATACAAGTTAAATCAGGTTATGATGATATAATTGGCAATAAGATTCATGAAAAATTATTTAATAATCAAACGTATTTATCAATAACAAGTATTGATGAATTTAAACAAGAAATAATTAATATTATTGATGAGTCAGGTATAGATTATCATTTTGTTAACAAACAATTAAATTAATATTCAATTAATATGAAACTAATATTATATCTAAATGAAAAAAAGAAGGAGATTAATTTTGGATTTTGAAGAAATAATTAATTCAATAAGGACATTTAAAGGAGTGACTAGGAAAAGTTCAATTGCTGATGTTCGTGAAAAATTAAAAGATGTATATAATATATCTGGAAATGTACATTTGGCTTTTGGTGATGATGCTGCTGCAATAGATATTGGAGATAATAAATTAATGTTACTTGCAACAGATGGTATATGGGGTCCTTTAATGGATATTAATCCTAGATGGGCTGGGTATTGTTCGGTTCTTGTTAATGTAAATGATATTGCTGCTATGGGTGGAATTCCTATGGGAATGACTAATGTTCTTTCTTCATCAGATTCAGAAGTTACTTCCCAGATTATGGAAGGAATTAATGAAGGTGTAAAAAAATTTGGTGTACCTATGGTTGGTGGTCATACTCATCCTGATACTCCATATGATGCACTTGATGTTGCAATTAGTGGAATTGTTGATAAAGATGCAGTTATACCAAGTTGTGGTGCTCAAGTAGGAGATAATGTAATAATTGCTATTGATCTTGATGGACAAGTTTATCCGGGTACTGAAATAAATTGGGATACTACTTCTGATAAAACACCTGAATATGTTCAAGATCAAATAAAAGTAATGAATACTATTGGTAAAAAACATTTAGTTAATGCAGCTAAGGATATTAGTAATCCTGGTGCTGTGGGAACATTAGGGATGCTTTTAGAAGCATCATCTAAGGGTGCTGATATAGATCTGGAACTAATTCCAAAACCTGAAGATATGGATTGGATCAGCTGGTTTAAAATGTATCCAGGGTCTGCTTTTGTTATATCTGCTCCTGAAAAATCAACGGATAAAGTCATTGATTTACTTAATAAAACACATATTGATGCCGCTTGTGTGGGTACTATAACAGATACTAAAAAATTAAACATGTCCTATAAAAATGATAAAAGAACGGTATTTGATTTTAATTCTGAAATAATTATGGGATTTTCAGAAGATAAATAATCTCCTTAATCCATTATTTTTTTTATTAGCTATTTTTTCATATTAAACTATTTTTATATTTAAGTTATTATTATTAATAATAAAACCTATAACTAACAGTATAGAAATACTTCGTAAAATTTCTAGAAAAATTGAATTAAATATAGAATCGTGTGTCATAAATTGATTCTTATTTTGAGGCGAAAATATGAAAGTCAAAGTCAATGAGGTTGAAATAGATTTAGATGAAGGTTCAACTGTTGAAGATGCTATAAAACTTTCTAATGCACCTTATATTGATGGTTCTGCTATTTCCTTGATTAAAGGTCGTAGTGAACTAGAAAGTAATGTTGAGAAATATAAGATTATAACAACTAAGGGAAGTATTATTATAGAATTAGTTGATGAATTTGATATTATCACTACTTTCTGGAAAGAACATTATAAAGATTTTGCATCTACTTTAATTAGATGGACAACAACTAATGAAGCAGCTATGGGTTCAGTTGTATCAAACTTAGAACCGTCTCATGAAGAATATCTTTATAATCGGTGGGATGTTATAATAAGTTTATCTGGATTTTCTAATGAAGCTACACATATTATATTTTCAAAAACTAAGCATAGGGCTACTTATGGTGTTCCTAATCAAAATAAGGGTATATTTGCTACTGTTGTAGGTGGTAAACGTACAATTATGAAATTAAGAAATACTGATTCAATTCTTGGTGTAGAACCGGTTATTGAAAGGAAAAGTGTGGTTAATTCTGCTGCTGTTACAGATCTTTCAACAGAAATTAAAGAGGATAATGAATTATTCACTTATCTTGAAGTTGAAGCTAATCCTGAAGCTCCAGTTTCCTTTGAACATTTTCTAAAAATTATAGATGATGGTACATTTACTGTTGATTTTGAATCAGAAACTTTTATAGGTAATTTTGATTTAAAAGGTTTAGAAAAAGATTCTGAAGTTATTGATAAAAGAAAACGTGGTGTAGTTACAGTACGTAATCAAGGTGCTGGTGTGGGTAGTGTTTATATTTATAGGGAAGATAGAGTATCAATACCTGCTCATAATATTGTTGGTTATGTTACTAAAGGAATTCAATTATTGGATACGGTTAATGAAAATGATAAAATTACCGTAAAAACTATTCCTGAAAAAATATCCACAGTATCTCTTACACAAAAAGAAGCAGATGAATATTTAACAAGTCTTAATATTGAACATACTCGTGATGGTTTAACTGATGATGATGCGGTTGTTGTTGCTCAAGACCCATTCTATACTGTAGAAGTAGATAAAACTAAAAAAATCAGTACCCTTGGTGTTCCTAAAGAAGATTTTGTTGAAATTGAGTTATATGAAGATGAATCTCCAAGTTCTGTTTGGTACTTCAGAAAAATTTGTGGATTATTAGATGGTGATGTAGGACATCTACGAGTTAGTATGGCAATTAAAGAAATGGATCTTTTAATGTTCCAGGCTGTTAAAAAAGAAGCTAAAGGTTTAATTCCAGAAAAAACGCCTAGTAAAATGGTGGAAGCATGGGATATATGTGTAAGTAATACTGCATGTAAACATGTGGGTAACATTGGTATTAGGTTTGTGGATAATTCTGAATTTGGACCTACAGGTGAATCTTTTGCCAGTACAAATATAATTGGTAAAGTTATTGCAGGTAAAGATAACTGTAAAGCATTCAAGGAAGGGGACACAGTTTATGTCAAAGAAAGAAAATAATGATTTTGATCAAGAATTTTGTCATATTCCAAAAGGTGATGAATATGTTGTTTCTGATCAAGTAGGAAAAATAACACGTATGGTAGTTTTAGGTCCAACATGTTCTGTTAGTTCTAAGGAAATGTTTAATTTCATACATCTTCTTGAATTACCGATTAATGTTCGTTTAACTTGTTATGGTGTAAATCTTAATGGTTATCCTGAAGATGTTAATGAAGCTATTGAAAAAGCTAGAGCACTTGATCCAAATCATATCTTTATAAAAATTAGAGGATTTCCTCCGGGTGATCCAAGACGTTGTAGAGCTAGACGTGGTGGAGCTCGTGAAGGTTTTCATCAGGTTGAAGCAGAATATAAATTATTAAATGATGTAAGTTATGCTCTTGAACATCCTAAACATGTAAGTTTGGAAAAACCTAAGAAAATACCTGTTGAAGAATTTGAAGATATTGTTAATGAAGTTAATTCAAAATAAAAATTGTATTTATATGAATAACTTATATTTCAGGTAATATTTTAACAGTAAAATAAATTGTATTAAGATAATAAAAAAATGAATAAAATAAGGAGATTATAAGAGGTTATATTATGCAAGTTGCAATTTTTCCACCGAACTCTATGATTTTAGCGGATATGATTCAAAGAAAAGGTCATACTCCTTTAGTAGTTCAACATCAAATGAAAAATAAGGTTACAAGTGCTGAAATTGATGCACCTCCATTTAACATTACAGAAGAAGGACCTATTGAAGGTTTAAAATATGCAGCTATTGAAGTACCATCTGGTGTACGTGGACGTATGTCACTGTTTGGTCCTTTAATAGAAGCTGCAGAAGCAGCAATTATTATGGAAAATGCACCATATGGTTTTGGTTGTGTTGGTTGTCATAGGTCTTCTGAATTAACAGTATTCTCTTTAAGAAGAAAAGATATTCCTATTTTGGAATTAGAATATCCTACAAGTAGAGATGAAACTATTGAAATGGTATATAAAATCAATACATTTCTTGACAAATTAAATGGGGATGAAGATGATGATTAAAATTGCTCAATTATCTTGTGGTACTGAATATAGTGGTATTCAAAAAGAAATTAACAAAGCAGCTGAAACATTTGGTGCTGAAATGGTTTTACCTGATGTTAATCTTGATGAAATTGATGAAGCATATGAAAAATTTGGTTTAGGTTGTGCCAGTAGTAGTCTTAAATTAATGATTGCTAGAGCAATGTCTTTAGTTGAAGGTAAAAATGAGGCAGATGCAGTATTTATTTGTACCTGTTTTAGGTGTGCAGAAGCTGCTATTGCTAGAAATGAAGTACGTAGATTAATCCAGAATAATACTGATTTACCTGTTGTAACATATTCCTTTACTGAAAAAACTAAAGCTTCAGAATTATATATTCGTATGGAAGCATTAACTACTGTTGTTGCCAGAAAAAGTATTCTTGCACGTGAAAAACAGGAAGGTCTTACTCTTGGTATAGATAGTGGTTCAACAACTACAAAAGTTGCACTCATGGAAAATAATGAAGTTATAGGTACTGGTTGGGTTCCAACTGGAGATATTTTGGGTTGTGCTAGGGATGGTATTAATCAAGCTCTTGAAGGAACTGGTTATAAATATGAAGATATTGAGGCTGTAGGTACAACAGGATATGGTCGTATTACTATAGGTAAAGAATTACATGCTAAACTTATTCAGGAAGAATTATCTGTAAACAGTAAGGGTGCTGTGTTCTTAGCTGATGCTCAAAAAGGTGAAGCAACAGTACTGGATATTGGTGGTATGGATAACAAGGTTATTACAGTAAACAATGGAATTCCTGATAACTTTACTATGGGTGGTATTTGTGCTGGTGCATCCGGTCGTTTCCTGGATATGACTAGTGGAAGATTAGGTTGTGATATAACAGAACTTGGTCCACTTGCACGTCAAGGTAATTATAAAAATGCCACATTAAACAGTTATTGTATTGTATTTGGTATTCAAGACTTAGTAACTTCTCTTGCAGGAGGAGCTAAACGATCTGACGTAGCTAGTGCTGCATGTTATTCTGTAGCTGAACAGGTATATGAACAACAATTACAGGAAATTGATGTTCGTGAACCTTTAATCCAGGTGGGAGGTACTTCTCTTATAGGTGGATTAGTTGATGCTGTTCAGGATATTCTTGGTGGAATCGATATTATTGTACCGGAATACTCACAATTTATTGGAGCAGTTGGAGCTGCATTACTTGTATCTGGTCTTAAAGATACTGATGTGGATGACAGTTTAAAATTCTAAATAAGTTTTTTAGAAGGGATAAACTATGTTTGTAGAATGTTATGATGAAGTAGGTGCTCAAGTATATGATACATTACTTAGAACTACTCTTCAAGATTTAAAGTTAGCCCGTGCAATTCAGGACATTAAAATTTATATTGATCCTAGAGTACCCATATTTATTGCAGTAGCTAAACTTGAGAAAACATCTGAATCCATATATTTACCTGATGTTTCTAAGTATAAATTTGAGGATGGTATTTTAAAAATCAATGTGACAAATGAGGATTATATACCGGATATACTTAAAGCATTATGGGCTGCAGTTGGTCGTCATAATGTAAATCAACCAGACAGGTATAAAATGGAAGTTTCAGATGTTTCATTTGATCCTGATAATTTATTAGTTCATAATACGGCAAGAGAACTTAAGAGTAAAGTATATGATGCAATATTTAGAGTAATGCCTGAAGGTTTTAGAATGACACGTAATTCCAGTAAAGGTAATATGATATGTATCATGTCTAGTGATGAAATTATAGATGAAAAATATAATGAGAAATTTGAAGAAGTAATTAGAGAAGTTAGAGGAGATTAATTTTAGATTAATCTTTTTTTTTAAGGGGAGTTTATTTGCATGAATGATAAACAAAAAATGAGTAAATTTGCTCATATAACTAAAGTTCATCCATGTTATAATGAAAAGTTACATGATAAAGTTGGTAGAATTCACATACCTGTATCTCCAAGTTGTAATATTCAGTGTGGGTTTTGTACACGTAAGTTAAATGATACTGAAAATAGGCCTGGTGTAAGTTCTTGTATAATGGATGTTGACAGGGCTATGGAACATATAAGAGATACTGTTACAAAAATGCCGATTAAAGTTGTTGGTGTTGCAGGTCCTGGAGATTCTTTATGTAGTGAGAATACTCTAAAATTATTTGAACAGGTGAAAGAAGAATTTCCTGATTTAATATTATGTATGAGTACTAATGGATTACTTGTTCCTGATTATGCTCAGAAAATTGCAGATGTTGGTGTTAAAACTGTAACAATAACCATTAATGCAGTAGATCCTAAGATAGGTGCACAGATATATGATGATATAAACTATAAAGGAAAAATGTATCATGGTGTAGAAGGATTTAAAATATTATCCGAAAATCAACTTAAAGGAATTGAAATGTTATCCAATTTGGGAGTGGTTATAAAAGTAAATAGTGTCCTTATACCGGGTGTAAATGAAGACCATATTAAAGAAATAGCCAAAGTTGTACATTCAAAAGGTGCATCCATAATGAATGTATTACCATTGATTCCATTAAATAAATTTAAGGATACACCAAAACCGGATTGTAAATTATTGGCAAGGGTACGTGATGAAGCTGAAGAATATCTGCCAATATTTAGAGCATGTACTCAATGTCGAGCAGATGCTTTTGGTATACCTGGTCAAGCTCAACAAGACTTTTCACTTGAACTTATACCAAATAGCCATTATTAACCACCAACATTATTATTAAATTTTTTTTTGGAGAAAGTTATATGATTAAAACGTTATACTGGGAAGATAATAGTCTGTTTTTATTAGACCAAACAATACTTCCACATAAAATAGAATATGTTGAATGTACCACTTATGAAGATGTTATAACAGCCATAAAAACAATGGTAGTGCGAGGAGCTCCTGCTATAGGAGTAAGTGCAGCTTATGCAATGGCACTTGCAGAAATTCAAAATATTGATTTAGATAAAGCTGGATTAGAAATTAAAGCAGCAAGACCTACAGCTGTAAATTTATTTTGGGCAGTAGATCAAGTGCTTGAAAAAGTAAATCAGGGTCAAAGTGCTGTTGAAACAGCTATACAAATGCATGAAGATGATATAAACACTAATAAAAAAATAGGTGAATATGGAAACACGGTCATAGATGAAAATGATACAATATTAACTCATTGTAATGCAGGTGCACTAGCATGTGCAGCTTATGGTACAGCACTAGGTGTAATTAGAAGTGCTCACCAGCACAATAAAAATATAAATGTTATATGTGATGAGACAAGACCTGTTTTACAAGGGGCAAGATTAAGTGTATTTGAGATGCAGGAAGAAAACATACCTGTAAAATTAATTGTAGATGGTGCTGCAGGGCACATGATGCAAAAGGGTAAAATAGATAAAGTAGTCATAGGTGCAGACCGTGTTGCTAAAGGAGGTGTTGCTAATAAAATAGGTTCTCTGATGGTAGCATTAGCTGCAAAAAGATATAATATACCATTTTATGTAGCAGCTCCGATGAGTACATTTGATTTTGAAAATAATATCTTTGATATCACTATAGAACAAAGAGATAAAGATGAAGTATTATGCATTCAAGGTAATTATATAGCAAGAGAAGAAACTCGGGTGGAAAATCCTGCATTTGATATTGTAGAATCAGATTTAATAACAGGAATAATTACTGAGGAAGGTATTAAAAAACCATTATAATACTTCAAATATTTTTTTTTTAATTAATTTTTATGTCAAGACCAATATGCCATACTTTAGGGCTTTGAGACTTAACTTTTCTAATATCTAACACTTCTGTTTTTCTAGGATTTGCAATTTCTTCAACATGTTTAATAACTACACCTTCATCACTTGCAAATTCATAATAGTTTAATATACCACCCTTATTTAAGTGTTCAACTGCAAGTGGTAAGAAATCTTTTGCAGTACCAGGTAAATTCATAATTATGCGATCAGCTTTAGGAAGATTTTTAATAACTTCTCTAATATCACCTTCAATAGGTATAACTTCACCAATAAGTTTATTCATTCTAATATTTTCATTGACATATTTGAATGCCTCAGGATTAATGTCAACACTATAAATCTTAGTAAACTTTTTATGAGCAATACTTATAGGAAATGAGCCAATACCTGCAAAAAAGTCAATAATTATCTCATTTTCATTTACCTGACTAACAATACGAGATCTTTCAGTAGCTAATCTAGGACTGAAATATACTGTTGATGGATTTAATTTAAATCTCAAACCATATTCTTTATGAATAGTTTCTAAGTTGTCAACACCAGCAATATACTCAAGATCTCTAGTACGTCTTACTCCGTGAACTTTACTTTTTTTATAATATACACTACGTCTTTTTGTAAATTTTAAAACTGCATCTCCTATAATATATTTTTCATCTTCTAGTTCTGGAGGTATTTCAAGAATAACAATATCACCTATAACATCAAATGATTTTTTTATTTCTTCAACTTTATCTTCGGGAATTCTATTATCAAGATATTCCATGAAATTTTTTACTCGGTGTTTAGTTTCTGGAAAATCATAATCAATTATGGATAGAGGATATTTTTCTCTAATTTCATTTAAAATATTTTCATCATAATTATCAATTAATGGGAAATAAACATTAGTTTCATCTTTATCAACTTTACACTCTACATTAAGCTGATTATTACTAATTAATAATTTTCTAACATCATTTGCATTTTCTTTTATGATTTTTATTCCTTTCATAGCAACACGTAATTATAATTATTTAAAAAATTCAAGTTTAGGTTTTAATTAAATATCATAAGTTTAACCTAGTAATAATTAATATATTTTAATTTTTATTATTTATGTGTTATTAAAATAGGATATACTAGAGTAATGCAATATTTTCTAATTAACTTGATTGGATTCTTTTGATGACAATAGTATGTGCTACAACAAAACGGTGATAACCTGAACAGGAACAAAAATGTTCAAAGTTATGATGGTTGCATATCCAATTGTAGCGATATGAAAAATGATGAGAACTAAAGTAATAATAACTTATCAACTGGTAAGTCATTTTTTAGTTTGATGTATGTTAAACGCGAAGTGTAGAATGATTATATATAATCATTGTGGTGTACAATACAAATTGTAACTGCTAATATAATTATCCTTTATTTTGTTTACTAATACTTCTAAAAACAGTGTGTAATAATTCGCTTGAATTGAATTGATTTATTTTAAATCCGTTTGATCCTGGCGGAAGCTACTGCTA
>SUTP01000010.1 GCA_015062815.1 Methanosphaera stadtmanae
TCTTCACAGAAATGAATCCTTTCAAACTATTTAAAATCTTAGAAGATAGTAAAACGGAAGCTCCAGCAAAAGCTGGTAGTATAGCTCCGGCTGATATAGTAGTTCCAGCAGGAGATACATCTTTCCCACCAGGTCCAATTCTTGGTGAATTACAACAAGCAGGGATACCTGCAAAAATAGATAAAGGATCTATTGTTGTAACTGACGACGCAGTCGTTGTAGAAGAAGGAGAACCTGTTCCTAAAAATGTAGCAGATATACTCACAAAATTAGAAATATATCCAATGGAAGTGGGAATGGATTTACTAGCAGTTTGCGAAGGAAACACAGTATATACCTCAGATGTACTTGCAATTGATGAAGAAGAAACAAAAACATCACTTGCTACTGCATATCAGAATGCAATCAATTTATCTGTATTCGCAGGTATATTAAATAGCGAATCTGCTCCATTACTCATACAGAAAGCAGCAAGAGACGCTATGAATTTAGCTATTAATGCTAATATATTAACTTCTGAAACAACTGATAAAATATTATCTAAAGCATATGCACAAATGTTGGCTGTAGCATCAGAATTATCTGATGAAGCACTTGATGATGATTTAAGGGAAAAATTATCTTCTACTGCAGTATCAGCAGCACCTGCTGAAGATAATACTGAAGAACCTGAAGAAGAAGAGGAAGAAGAAGAGGAAGAAGAAGTATCTGCAGCAGCAGGTCTTGGAGCTCTCTTTGGATAAACTTATAGGTTTCTAGTAAAAAAAACGGAAATAATCACGCAAATGATTATTATTTAAAAAATTAAAAAGAATGAAAATTTGTAAATTAATTACAATTGAATATATTATATAAATTAAAAAAAGGTGTATTAACATGGAATACGTATACGCAGCATTATTATTAAACGCAGCAGAAAAAGATATTAACGAAGAAAACGTTGCAGCTATATTATCAGCAGCTGGAATCGATGCAGATGATGCAAGAATAAAAGCTTTAATTGCTTCTCTTGAAGATGTAGATATTGAAGAAGCTATTGCAACAGCAGCTGTTTCTGCAGCTCCTGCAGCAGCAGCAGCTCCTGCAGCTGAAGAAGAAGCTGAAGAAGAAGAAGCTGAAGAGGAAGAAGAAGAAGATAACGCAGCAGCAGCAGCTGCAGGATTAGGTGCACTCTTCGGATAAGTTCCTTATCCTATTTCTTTCTTTTTAATCTTTTTTTAATTAATCTCCTTATTTAACTGATTTTTAAAATATTTTTTTATTAAACTAACTCTTATTTTTATTCTAATTTTAACTATTTATCATATAATAACTTTTTATATAATAATTTACAAAGATTTATTTATAATGAATAATTATATCATGTTATTTTACATGTTAAATCATTTTATTCAATAAACTAAAGAAATTAATGAATTATTAAGTGATCTTTTTATGACTTATGAACTTGAACAACTAGGATATAAAAAACAAATCTGTAGTAAGTGTGGTAACACTTTCTGGTCAATTCGTCAGAGGGATACTTGTGGAGATGCTCCTTGTGATGAATATGAATTTATAGGTAATCCTGTAACAGATAAACAATATGATCTTATGGGAATACAGAAAAAATTTAAAGGTTTTTTTGCAGACAATGGTCATACACCTATTGATAGATATCCAGTCTTAGCAAAAAGATGGAGAAATGATGTATTTTTAGTAGGTGCAACAATTTATGACTTCCAACCTTGGGTAACATCAGGAATGATGGAACCTCCAGCAAATCCATTAACTATAGCCCAACCATCTATTCGTTTGAATGATGTAGATAATGTTGGACGTACTGGTCGTCATATGACTTGTTTTACTATGGGTGCTCATCATGCTTTTAATACTGAAGATAAATCAGTCTATTGGAAAGATGATACTCTTAGATACTGTCATGAATTCCTTGTAAGTATTGGAATTAATCCAGAAGAAATTACTTACATAGAATCATGGTGGAAAGGTGGAGGTAATGAAGGACCTTCATTTGAAATATGTGCTCATGGTGTAGAATTAGCAACACTTGTATTCATTCAATATAAAACAACAAAAGATGGTCTTGAAGAAATACCATTAAGGATTGTAGATACAGGATATGGTCTTGAAAGAATTGCTTGGGTAAGTCAAGGTACTCCTACAGCATATGATGCAACTTTTGAACCAGTTATAAATCAGTTAACAGATTTAAGTGGGGTAGAATTAAACACAGAAATTTTATCTGAAAATGCACGTATTGCTGGTATGATGGATATTGAGGATATTTCTGACTTAAAACTTTTAAGACAAAAAGTAGCTAAAAAATTATCTATTGATCCAGTTGTACTTCAAAAAGAAACACTTCCAATGGAAGCTATTTATATAGTAGCAGATCATACACGATGTTTAAGTTTTATGTTAGCAGATGGAATTATACCATCTAATGTAAAAGAAGGATATTTAGCAAGACTTGTACTAAGGCGTACTGTTAAATACATGAAAGAATTAGATTTACAAGAATCTTTATCTGATGTAATGAAAATGCAGGTTGACTTCTTATCACAGACATACCCTGAAATCAAAGATAACAAAGATCACATATTGAACATTACTGATCTTGAAGAAGAAAGATATCACACAACATTACAAAAAGGAAGAAATCTGGTCAAACGTTCTATTAACACACTTAAAAAAGATAATAAAACATCATTCCCTGAAGATATGCTCATAAATTTCTATGATTCTCATGGTATACCACCTGAAACTGTAGAAGAAATATCTAAAGAAGAAGACTTTGATGCAAATATACCTGATAATTTCTATACTCAAATTGCTGCAGCTCATGAAATCGATGAAGAAGAAGAAACAGAGTTACCTGATGAATTGAATTTCCCTGAAACAAAATTAGCTTTCTATGATGATTTAGATAAACGTGAATTCACAGCAAATGTTTTAGGTGTAGTAGACTCAAATAAAATTATTCTCGACCAAACAATTTATTATCCTGAAGGTGGAGGTCAACCATCAGATGTGGGTACAATCACAAGAGCTAATGGTCAAACAATAAACGTTGTTTATGCTGAAAAAGTAGATAATATTGTATTACATCATGTTGCTAAAGATGATATTGCATTACTTGATGGAATTACTGGTGAAGAAATATCTGGTAAAATTGATGCAAAACGTAGGGATGCACTTACTTCTAATCATACAGCAACTCACTTGGTCATTGCTTCTGCTCGTGAAGTACTTGGTAAACATATTTGGCAGGCAGGTGCTCAAAAAGGTATTGATAAAACTAGAATAGATTTATCACATTATAAACGTATTACACGAGAAGAATTACAGGCTATTGAAAGATTAGCAAATCAAAGAGTACAAGAAAATCACAAAGTTAACATACAATGGTATACTCGAACTGAAGCTGAACGTAAGTATGGTTTTAAATTATATCAGGGTGGTATAGTACCTGGTAAAAATATAAGAGTAATTGAAATTCCTGGAGTGGATGTTCAAGCATGTGCTGGTACACATTGTTCCTATACTGGTGATGTTGGTGTAATTAAAATACTTAGAACAGAACGTGTACAAGATGGTGTTGAAAGGTTAGAATATGCTGTAGCAGATGCTGGAGTGAATAAAATACAAGAAAATGATGATATCCTCAAAAATAGTAGTGATATATTTGGTGTAGATCCAGACCAATTACCAAAAACATGTAATAGATTCTTTGAAGAATGGAAGGAACAACAAAAAATCATTAAAAAACTTGAAAAACAATTAGCTCAACTTAAAATTAATTCATTATCTGATGAAATTGAAGAAATCAATGGTTTCAAATTAATGACTGATGTAGTTGATGCTAAAGCAGGCCAACTTAGAGAAATAGCTATTAACATGGTTGAAAAAGATCAAATAGCAGATATAGCTGTAATTATCAATAAAGAAGGTAATATTATAGCTTCAGCAAATGATAATGTTGTTGAAAAAGGTATGAAAATGGGAGATGTTGTTAATTTAATTGGTCAGTATTTAGGTGGTAAAGGTGGAGGTAAACCAAACCTCGCCCAAGGTGCTAAAATGACTCAACTTGACAATGTTGATGAAGCATTTAATGCTCTTAAATACCAAATATCTAATTTAAATTAATTTTTTCTTTTTTTACTCTTTTTATTTATAGTGTTATATATACTAAGAAGTGATATAATGACAAAAACAATAGAAGATATTCAACAAAAACTTGATTCAGGAGATGCCGTTGTTTTAACAGCAGAAGAACTAAAAAATAAAATACGTTCTGGTGATGATATTACTGTTGATGATGTGGATGTAGTTACATGTGGAACTAGTGGAGTAATGTCAGGTACATCTCTTTTATTACATCTTCCTGTAGATAAACCTGGTAGTTTTAACAGAGCTAAAGAAGTATATCTTAATGGGGTTCCAGCTTATCCTGGACCTTGTCCAAATGAATTATTAGGTACTGTCGATGTAATGGTTTATGGTACAAATCATAGTGACCATGATGAAAATTATGGTGGAGGATTTTTAATAAAAGATTTATTACAACATAAAGATATTGATGTTATTGTAATAGATAATGAAGATAATAAAATATCCACTACAGTAAATATTGATGACATACCTTATGCCAAAATTTTTGGTACAAGAATGGCTTTTAAAAATTATACAGCATTCACAAATCCAATTAGTAAAGCTCAAAAAACCATATTTAATGTATCTCCTATGGAAGGACCATATAATTCTTTATCATTTAGTGGTTGTGGGGATATAAATCCATTACAAAATGATCCAGAACAAAGAATAATTAAAACAGGAACAAAAGTTTTATTAAATGGTGCTCAAGGACTTATTTTAGGTAATGGTACTCGAAGTTCTGATGAAAAACCTAATTTATCCATAATTGCTGATTTAAAAGATATGGATCCACATTATGTTGGTGGTTTTAAAACAGGTATGGGTGCTGAAGTATTTGATTCTGTTGCTGTACCTATTCCAGTACTTGATGATAATATTCTTGAAAACTTAAAAGTTCTAAATAAGAATATACCTTTAGTTCTTGCTAATATTCAAGGTAGACATTTACCTATTTCAACTATAAATTATGCTATGTGGGATAATGCGGATAGTAGGCCGATAGTTAACAATGATTCATGTTTCAAATGTATACCTTGTTTACCAGAATTATATTGTCCTGTAAACGCATTCCACAATAGTCAAAATGGTTTAATTGAACTTAATTTAGATGATTGTTTTGGTTGTGGGTATTGTCAAACAGTTTGTCCTAGAGAAGTACCTTCTATTAACTTAAATAAAGTTAGTTTTGAAGTCGAAGGTAAAACACGTAATATTGAAGTTTCATGTAGACAGTCTGATAAATTACGTGCTATAGAAATAGCTACTCAATTAAAAAATGAAATTATTGATGGTTCATTCACTCTTTAATTTCATTATTTTTTTTCTCTATCACACTATTTTTGTTAAGAATTCACTTTATGTATATATAAATTGAAAAAGATATTATTATACATATGATAAAAGCAGTATTTTTTGATATGGATGATACGTTATATGATACTTCTGGTTTTGCAGCTATTGCCAGAAGAGCTGCAGTTAAATCCATGGTTAATAATGGCCTTAAATGTACTGAAAAAGAAGGCTATGAATATTTAATGGACATAGTCAAAGAAAAAGGTTCAAATTATGATAAACATTTCAATGTTTTAACAAAAGAAGTTAATGGTACAGACGATCCTTTAATAGTTGTCAGTGGAATTATTACTTATCATAATACAAAATTTTCAATGTTTAAATTAGAACCTGAATGTTTTTCTACTTTGTTATATTTAAAAACTCAGGATTATAAAATTGGTTTAATAACTAATGGAAAAGAATTAAAGCAATGGGAAAAATTAGTTAGATTAGGATTATATCCTTTCTTTGATCAAGTTATAACAAGTGAATCTGTAAATATTGAAAAACCAGATCCTGAAATATTTAGAATCGCTATGGCTAGACTCAATGTTTCTAGTGAAACTTCGTTGATGGTTGGAAATAGTTTTGAAACAGATATATTGGGAGCATGTAAAGCAGGTATCCAAAGTATGATTATTAATTCTAAGTTAACAGAAGAACAAAAAAATATAATTAAAGATAATAAATATCAAGTTACAGAATTGTCTTCATTAATAGATTTAATGGATATATTATAAAATGTTAATAAAGGAGGTTAATTATGCCACAATTTGTTTTTTTATATTCAGAAGTTATTCCTACAATACTTTCATTATTAGGAGTTTATTTTATAGGGTCTGGTGTTTTGGACCATAAAAATGAATTTTTAATAGCAGGGGTGGTGCTGTTTATGTTAGCAGTGCTGGTACCATTTGTTATATTAACGAGTATTATTTAATTATTTTTTTTAATTCTTTTTCTACAATGTTTCTATTTATTTTCACAGGTCCTTTTGTTTCAAGTTTATGGCTAGAAACAATAGATGCGAAGTAAGCAGCTATTCTATTAGAATCAGTATCATATTTTTTTGCAATATAACTGGCAATATATGTATCTCCTAGACCAGTAAAATCGACTTGTTTTTCAGATTTGATTATTGGTATTTCTACTGAATTATCTTTTGTATATATTACTGATCCGTCTTCACCTTTTGTCATTATTATAGTTTTTAAATTATATTTTTCTATGATTTCATGTACTTTTGGAGTGCTAATTTCTTTTAAATTAAATGCTATTTTCATTTCATTATCATCTAAAGAAATAATATCAATATATTTTAATAATTTTTTAGGATTTTTTAGCTTATTTTTTTGAATATCATTATTTTTATTAATTTTTCGAAGATATCCTTGTATTACAAGAACAGTTTCTAAATTATGTTCTTTTATATGTTTTATTAATTCATAAGAAAAGTCATTGGGGGATAATGGTGAAAATATGGCTGTTTTATATTCATTTAAATTAATGTTGAATTCTTTAAATTTTTCTAAAGTAATTAAATTATTATACCATTTTGCTTTTTGAGTTCTAACATTATTTTCATCATAAATGTTAATGTATTCCATAGTGTTATCAGTTATTATTTTTTTGACATTATTAGTATTTGTAAAATTATCAACTAATTCTAAGTCATTTTTTCCTATAGTAATTATTGAAGTTGTGGGTATGTTTAATTGATTTAATGTATTTGTCTGGTAGTATACTGCACCACCAATTTGATTATATTTATCATCTTGTGTAATTATCACATCTTTTGTTACAGGACCTATAACAAGTGTTTTATTTTTCATAGATTCACCAATTATAATTTATATTTAAGGTTTCCTTCATGAAGTATTGTACCAATTAAAAAATTATCAATTCCTTCTTGTTTGTATTTCTTGATAGCTTCATTTGTAATTCCACCACCTAAAATATGTATTGTATTTGGTGTTTCTTGAATAATTTTTTTAATAATTAAATTTTCATTTTGTTTTTTGGTACCTACTTGAGAAATATTTAATAAAATAGTGTACTGTGGATTAACATTATTGATTAACTGAATTATGTCATCTAATTTAATGTTTTTATTTTGTAAAAGTAACTCATTATTTTTTATGTCTACACTAATAACTAACTTTTTATTGTCTATATTTTTAAATATATTTGTAGTCTCTTCAATACTTTCCATAGTTTCAGTAGCTAATATATGGTAAGCGCAAATATTTTTATTATTAATATCACTTAGATTAGAAATTCCATTATCAAGTAGTACAGGTAAAACATTATTTATTTGGGAAATTAATTCTGTATTATCTCCTTTATTTTCAATTTTATCTAAATCAGCAACATAAATTAATTGAGCACCATTGTTTTTTAGATTTTGAGTAATGCTAATTGGATTATCTCCATATATACTTTTGAGTTTAGTGTATGTATTTCTATTACCCGATTTTCCACTAACACATTGTTTATTCATCAAATCAATAACAGGGATAATCATTTAATCACTTATTTCTATTTTCAATATATTTATCAATAGCTTCAATACTTTTATTAACGGAATTTTCAGCTAAATTATCAGGTAAATCAAAATCAGTATCTAATTTTATTTCAATATCAATATCAAAGCTGTCTTCATGACTATCTAAATTAATTAAAATTTCAATGTCTTCAAAATCTTTTTTATTAACATGTTTTAATATATTTTTTTTACTTGTTTCATAAGCTAAATTTATAATTTCATCAATTTCTGCATTGCTTAATGGTTCCATAATATAATCTTCCTTAAAATTAGTAAATATGTTGGGGGTTAAAAATTTAGAAGAAAAAAATCTTCTATTTATTGTTGCATTTGGTTCATAGTAGTTTGAATGCTTGTTTGTAAATCTTCAAGTCTGGATGTAATACGTTTTTCTTGTTTTTCAATTGTTTTTTTTCTGAGTTCAAGCATTTCAATACTGTCTTTTAAATTTTCTTCAGATTCTGCTTTAGTTGTTTTAATGAGTAAAGGACCTGATGTTTTATATACATCTTGTTCATCACTTGTTTTTGATAATTCATCTAAAGCTTTTTTTGATTCATTTATTTGAATATCTATTGTTTGTTTTTGCATAGCTATTGCTTGTGCTTGTTGTTGAATCTGTTGGAATTGATCTAATTGTTCTTGAACATTTTGTGGTATATCCATATTATCACCTATTTTTTCTTTTTTTTTAAATAATTAATTAATATAATTTTATACTCTTTTTAAAGTTACAACAATATAATATATCTTATTTATTCATATTATATTTTTAATATTTCCATCGATAATTTAATCCACCTAACATAAGAATTAATTGATGCACGTAATGAAACAACATCATCAGAATTAATGTTAATACAAATACTATTATCATTTAATGTTATAGTAGTTCTTGATCTATTATTATTTTCTAATTCAATTTCCGGACTAATTGAATTATATATTATTTCAGCATCATGGGTGGTATCAAAATTAATTTGGAATTCAGTTTCAATTTTTTCAAGTATTTTATTATTTTCCATCATAATCCCTTATTATTATCATCATTTAATCCTTTTACATAAATGGAATAATTTGTATTTTCACCAGTTTTATCAATAAATTCTATTTTAGCTAGTGAATCTTTTTTATCATCATCTAAAATCACAATATAATTATTTTTAATCCGTTCATTTACTTTAATTTCTGTAAATAGTTCATTTAAACTTTTTAAATGATTGGTTTTATTAATAAATAGAATTTCTTTTTGATTCACATTGATTCTTTTATTTTCTTTAGGTAATGATACATTTATATAAATATTAAATAATGGACTTTTAGAATCTGTATTTATATCATATACATCAATATTACTAGGATTACCTTTAGTTTCTGTTAGTACAAGTAATAAACTATCCTTGTATTCTTTACTAAGATTAATCATCTTGTTAAAACTTTGTTTACCTCTATTTAAATAAGGACAATCAAAATAATGTTTTAAAAATTGAGCAAACCGTCTAGTATTTTGAGAAGGCTTTCTACTAGTTGTTATAATTAAATTAGTATTTAGTTTAAGTATCATTTTAATCTTTTACTTTTTTATATTAAAATTAGTTTGGTAAATAATAAAATAGATAAAAAGGGAAAGAACCCTTTGATATTTAAAAATAGTTATCGAGCTTTAATTGTATGTTTAGTAACAGGAACTTCTTTAAATAAAATCCTATATCTGCATTTAGGACATTTTGCTTCTGAGTATTTTTTTATATCTACAGTCTGTCCACATTTAATGCATTTATACATATTTAGTTTCCTCCAACTATACGTGTAATATTACGTTTAGCTACTTTGCCCATTGGTGTTTCTGGAATGTAAGCTCCACCAGTAAATACATTTCCACATTTTTTACATTTCCAGATACCTGCGTGGGTTCTTTTCACACCAGGTCTATCACATCTAGGACAAATGTGTTTTTTGTGCATATTGTCTTCAATATCTTTGACAGTTCTTTTAGCTTTTCTACCATATCTAGCACCAAAACGTCCTGTGGATCCTACTTTACTTTTTCTAGTCATTTTTTCACCTTCCGTTAGTTTAATAAAGAAATCATATTACCTTTCATTAGTCTCTAAATGCTTGAAGATAATAATATAATGAGCTTAAATCAATAACAAAAACCTATAAAATGTTATTTCATTTATCACTCTTGTTCTTTCATTAAAAGTATCAGCATATAATCTGTACTTCAAATAATTAGTTAAAATAATATTATTTTGGACTTATACTAATAGATTTTATATTATCTATTATCCTTATAATATAGCTATAGATAATTTATACTTTTTATTCAATATATACTTTATCATAGTTTACTATCAATAATATCAAATAATTCTCTACTTTTGTTATATGCTAGATTCATTGCTTTTCTAACTTCATTTACTGACATAACATCTAAACCACATTTTTGTATGGCACAAATACTTCCATCTTCTCTAAAACCAATAGATATGCTAGCATCCATAAGTGTTTGTTCGATTTCATTAGGATCAATTAATAGTTCATCATTTATTTTAACAATTGTACACAATAAACTCTTATTTTCAATAGGTAGTTTTTTTAAATCATTTTCGTTAATTATAATTTCACCATTAATACTGGTTGCAGAAGGGATTTCAGTGGTTAATAAAGCACATAATGTAGCAATACAAGCTGAATCCATAATATTACCATCATAATCAAGGATATAAATATCTACATGTAATTTCCAAACTTCACTACCTTCAGTAATGCATAATTTTTTTAAGTTAATCAATGGTGATTCTCTGATTGTTCTATCAACTACTCTTGAAATTTCCACAGCAAACTTATTTGGTGGACCATATTCAAAATTACGACTAGCTATTGCAAGTAATTCAGCATTTGTGATAAGAATTCCTTCATCTGGTGAATTACTAAAAGGTGGGGCAATTTGTGCTTTAACTCCTGCAACAACAGTAGTACCCCCTAATGAAACAAGTGCAGAACCTTCAGCTTTACTTATATAATCTGTTTTTATAGTAATGTCTCTATAATCACTAAACTGTCTATCATCTACTCTAGTGCCTTGATTTAATAAATCAAAAACTTTATCTTTTGAAATTTCTGATATGATATTCACCATTTACATCCCACCATATTTACTTAATAAAGTTTCTTTTTGTAATTTATTAATAAACCTACATCCCTCAAATGCAAGTTTTAAAGCTTCATCAAATTCTTGTGCTGTTAAATGACCATCCATCTGTAAAAAAGTAATTTCATCGGTTCTTGGCATGATAGCAACAGGCATATCTGCTTCACCTTCTTGATCTTCTTTTTCAGATAAATCAATAACAATATTTTCATCAACTTTTCCCACTGCAATAGCACTGATTAAGTCTTTCATAGGTATTTCTGCATCAGCTAAAGCAAGACTTGCTCCAATAATTCCTAAACATCGAGTTCCACCTTCAGCTTCAAGTACTTCAACAGAAATATCTATTGAACTTCTAGGATATTTTTCAAGAAATATTCCTGGGAGAATGGCTTCTGAAATTAATTTAGATATTTCAATAGCTCTTCTATCTTGACCGGGTCTTTTTCTTTCTTTAACTGAAAATGGAGCCATATTATATTTGCATCTTAGAACTGCTCCATCGGGTTTTGAATGTTTTTTGGAATATAATTCTTTAGGTCCGTAAACTCCTACTAAAATTTTATTGTTACCACATTCAATGTATGCTGATCCATCAGCATTATTAAGAATTCCTACTTTCATTTTAATATTTCGGAGAGTATTATATGTTCGTCCATCACTTCTTATGTATTCTTTTGTCATTTTATTCTCCTCATTTATTTAGAGATGTAATATTATATTTTGGACTATTTTAACTAAATTGTGCTTAAATGGTTCTTTTTCGATTAACTTTATTATTTCTATTATTTTTTCCACATTTTCTTTTATACCATTTATCCAAATTAATCCATTTTTAGCTACTATTACATCAGTACACGTGTGTTCTTGTATTAAAGTTATAAGAAATGCATTTTCTTCACTTAAAAAGTGTACTGTTGGCTGTTTTACTTTAATTATTGTTCCTTGGTTGAATTTACCTAAACCATTAGCACGTAATGTTAATTTTACTCTATTAATTTCATCAATATTAGTTACTCTTAACAATAACATATCTTGCACGTTAATAATATGTCCAATATTCTGTTCATTTTTGTTGTATAATTCGGAAGTAGGTAAAAAACCTTCATAATTACTATTTATATCGATAGACCAAGAAGAATAACTACTACGTATCACTTTTCCAATAATTAAATCACCATATTTTGGAGTATATGAATATTTAAGTGGTATCACACTAACTTCATTACTTTCAAAGTATACTAATCCTGTTATATTGGAATAAATTTTTCCATTTTCTTTAAATGTACCTCTACCTATCTTGTATTTATTATCTGTTAAAAGACTTCCTGGTAGAACGATATCTTTATTTTCAACAAATAACATATTATACCTTTAGAATTATTTTAATAGTTTGGTTTCTACTTCACCATGGGTTAATCCACTTAATGCTGTGTAGAATTCATCTTGTAATCCGCCAGGAATTTCAATGATACCAATCCAACTACCATCATTTTCCCATTCTTCTTTAATTATTTTACCGAATTGGTTGATTGTAGAATAAGCTTTTCCTGCATATACTCCTGGTATTTTCACAGCTACTTCTACTTTTTCAATTCTTATTGGTATTTTTGTTAAAATAGCTTTAACAGTAGGTTCAATTTGCTCTTCCACAGTTTTCATTGGGTCAATATGAACTTTTGCTTCTTCCATAGCTTTAGCTATACGTTTTGGTGGATGAGGTAATTTAGTTTGTGGATTTATAGCCTCTCTTGCAATTTGACTTATAACTTGCTTTGTTTTTTCTTCTTTCATTTTACGTTTTTGGTTTGCAGTGATTTGGATAGTACCTTTATGAATAATTATGTCTGCAACTTCTAATGCATCAGTTGTTTCGAAAGCTTTCTTCATATTTTCTTCTGAAGCTTTGTCTGCTTTATGTGCATCTTTAAAAATTTCTTCAACTGCTAATATGTCTGAAATATCTATTTTACCTCCTCTTTTATAATCTGCTGCTAATTCGGGGTCTACTAATATTTCAAACCTTTCACCATATGTTTCTAAACGTGCAATTACTGCATCGTCAACGTTAACCATTTTTTTCACCTAATTAACAATTTATTATTTTTCTTATATTCTTTTTATTAATGTATAATATTTTCTTTAAGGTAGATAATAAATTTATATTTTTCAATTTGATTTTTAAAAAAAGTTTTCTTTGAAAATACTCTAAAAATGCTGGTGGAGAATTTAGAATATAAATAATTTTTAAAAAAAAAGAGTAAGTAGATGATTTTATTCATCATCTTTAATTTCTTCATCTGAAGATTCTTTGGATTCTTCTTCAGCTTTTTTAGCTTCACGTTCAGCTTTTTTTGCTGCTTTTTTAGCTTCTTTTTCTTTAGCTTCTTCTTCAGCTTTTTTTTCAGCTTCAATTTTTTCTTGTTCTTTACGGTCAATTACTTTTTTGACATAGTTTTGGATTTCATCGTCATTTAGTTTTCTATATTTTTCAGTATCTTTATCAACAACTGAAATTTCAACACTGTCATCGATAACTTTACCGTCAGTTGCAAGATATAATCCTTCAATTGCAAGATCTATTGCATCTTCTAATGAGATATCTTCTTCATATTTTTCTTCAAATAAGTCGAATGCTTTATCTCTTCCAAGTCCTATTGCAGTGGCTTTGTATTCTACAAGTGCACCACTTGGGTCGGTTTCGTATAATTTAGGTTCTCCATCAGATACTCCTCCGATTATTAGAGATATACCAAATGGTCTTATACCTCCACTTTGGGTGTACATTTGTTCTAAATCTCCAATGTATTTGGCAAGACCTGTCACACTTATAGGTTCATGATAATTTAATCGGTTGACTTGTGCTTGTTGTCTAGCAATATCTACTAATCTTCTAGCATCAGCTACAAGACCACTTGATGCTGTAGCTATATGTTCATCAATTTTGAATATTTTTTCTACTGAAGATGGTTCGATTAACTTACTTTTTATTTTTTTATCTACAGCAAGCACTACACCTTCTTTTGATTTAATACCAATTGAGGTTGTTCCTCGTTTAACTGCTTCTCTAGCATATTCTATTTGAAAAAGACGTCCATCTGGGCTGAATACAGTAAGTGCTCTGTCATAACCTGCGGTTGAAAATTGTTGCATATTATATACCTCGCTTAATTTATTTAAAGAATTATTGTTATTGTTATATTAATCTTTTTTTTATTTTATTGTTGTAAAAATTTACATATATTATTATTACCATTTGTTATTAATATATTTTTATGTGTAATATTATTAAACAAGTTAATTCGAACTTTTAAAGAAAAATTTTCTTGAATTTTTATATTTCGAGAGTGTTTTCAAGCATGATATTAAATGTGTTAATAACCTTTAACAACTGAAAAGAAGTCTTAAGAATCAGAACAATCTTTTTGTGAAAACACCCTCATTTTAAAAATAAAAATAATTATGGGGGTGAATTGGTAACTCGACGAATTTAATCTTCAACCAAGTTAAATAGGTACTGTCCATATTTGGTTTTTTTAAGTGATTCAGCTTGTTTTAATAACGTTTCTTTAGTAATATAACCTTTTGCATAAGCTATTTCTTCAAGACATGCTATATAAAAGCCTTGTCTTTTTTGTATAGTTTCAATGAAATTGGCTGCTTCAAGTAAACCATCATGAGTACCTGTATCTAACCAAGCCATACCTCTTCCTAAAAGTTCTACTCTACATTTGCCACGTTTTAAATATTCTTCATTAACAGATGTAATTTCAATTTCGCCTCTATCGGATGGTTTAACACCTTTTGCAATTTCTATAACATCATTATCATAGAAATATAATCCGGGGACAACATAATTAGATTTTGGATTTTCGGGTTTTTCTTCAATGGATAATACGTTTCCATCATCATCGAATTCTACAACACCAAATGATTCGGGATTATTTGTATAATAACCAAATATTACAGCTCCTTTTTTTAGTTGGGTTGATTTTTCAAGTATTTCTGTAAATCTATGTCCATGGAAAACATTATCCCCTAAAATTAATGCTACATTGTCATCTCCTATAAACTCTTCACCAATTATAAATGCATCAGCCAATCCTTTAGGTTCTTCTTGTATGGCATATGAGAATGAAAGACCTAATTGACTTCCATCACCTAATAATTCTTGGAATAATGGTAAATCACGAGGTGTTGAAATTATTAGTATTTCTTTAATATTTGCTAACATAAGAACAGATAATGGATAATAAATCATTGGTTTATCATATAATGGTAATACCTGTTTAGAGACAACTTTTGTAATAGGGTATAATCTAGTTCCAGATCCTCCTGCAAGTATAATGCCTTTCATAGTATTCTTTCTCCTTTATAATTATAATAGGGGATAATTGTTTTTTTTTATAATTATCCCATTTAAATAAATTTTAAAATCTTATTCTGATATCATTTTTTTAGCAGTTTCAATAACATTATCTACAAATTTTTCACTTGAACCAAGGTATGTATGAGGATCCATAGTTTCATTGATTTCTTCTTGAGTTAAATATTTGGTGATTTCTTCTTGGTTGGATAATATTTCTCTTAATCCACAATCTTGAGCGTAGGCTTCCATTGCACATGATCTAACTAATGCATATGCACTTTGTCTTCCCATACCCTTTTGTGTAAGGGTTGACATGAATCTTTCTGCCATAATTAAACCATTACTTAAATTTAAATTTCTTTCGATATTTTCTTCATGGAATATGAGGTTTCCAAATAATTTTATGGAAAGATTTAAAATATAATCTGTTAATATGGCTGATTCAGGTAAAATAATTCGTTCACAAGATGAATTTGTTAAATCACGTTCGTGCCATAATGGATTATCTTGTAATGCTGCATTCACGTATGATCTAACTACTCTTGAAACTCCACATATTCTTTCACCAGTAATAGGATTTCTTTTATGTGGCATGGTACTACTACCAACTTGTTTTTTAGGATCAAATTTTTCTCCAACTTCCATAATTTCTGTTCTTTGTAAATTACGTACTTCTAATGCCATTTTTTCAAGAGTACTACAAATATTTGCAAGAGTCATCACATATTCTGCATGATTATCTCTTTGAACTACTTGGTTGGATATGTGTACTGGATTTAAACCGAGTTTTTCTGATACTTTAACATGTACTTCAAATCCTAATTCTCCTAAAGCAGCTGTTGTACCAACAGCTCCTGTCATCATACCAACACATAAATGCTCTTTAGTTAAATCTAATCTGTCTAATTGTCTTAATAGTTCATCAATGTATATAGCGAATTTCATTCCGTAAGTTGTTGGTAATGCATGTTGGCCATGTGTACGTCCTATTGTAACAGTATTTTTATGTTCACATGCAAGTTTAATTAATATTTCAATTAATTTAACTACTTTATCTCTAATTATTTCAATTGATGATTTTAATTGTAATGATTGAGCAGAATCAATGATATCATTACTTGTAGCTCCATAATGCACATATTCACCAGCACCATTATCACATACTTCTTCAAGTGCTTTCATTAATGCTGCTATGTCATGGTGGGTAGCACGTTCAATTTCATCTACACGTTCTTGTTTTACGTATTCTGTAGAAGCTTTTTTACTAATTTCCATAGCGGCAGATACTGGAATTAAATCTAATTCTGCTTCTGCTTTAGCTAAAGCTGCTTCAACATTTAACATATTTTGTAATTTGGTTTCTTGTTCCCAGACAGCTTTCATTTCTGGAGTACCATATCTAAATTCTATTGGATGTATTGCCATAGTATCATTCATCATTTCATTTAAAAAAAATAATTTTTCAGTATATTTATATATTAGTGTTTTTTATTTTTATTTTTTTAGAAAAATTATTATTATCTTGGATTTTCATGTCATGATTATAATTTTAAAAAGAGTGTTTTAAACATACTTATTAATAATTAATGTCTTAAATGAAATTTAATTATAGATTTTCTAAAATGTACTCTCATGAAAAAGAGTATAGTCAAGTATTAGGGAATATTATATGTTAAAAATAGTAGTTAAAGGAGATTATATTTTTTATCTAAGGATTTAATTGTTCCGGAAGTACCACAGGTATGGATAACCACACGTTTCTTCTTAAATTGGGAAATGGAACTAAATGCAGTAATAACTTTCTTTTCATATCCACGTCTACATTTAACTATTCCTTTATATTGGAATCTATTTGGATTTTCAATTTTTTTAATATTAATAAGCCATAAATTTATTTTACTGGATTCTAATTCACCATACGTGTTAATTAATGAATTCCAAAGAAGTATAATGATTTCATCTTTATTGATTTCATTTTGACTATACAAATCAAACCCAATATATCTTTTTTTTTCTCTTAATGTAGGTGGTAATATTTTTAATTTCATGATAACTAGCTCACTATAAGTATAAATTAGTTTTTAATAATTCTGACTCCATCTACAATACTTTGTTTACGTATAGTTATATTTTCAATAATATCTGTAACATTATCAGAAATATTTTTTTTAGCTTCTTCTTCATTCATGTCCATTAACTTACTTAATAATAATATCTCTTCAGGACTTCTAACATCATAAAAAGTAGTACTGCCTGTAGTAATTATAGTTTTAAAATTATATTTTCTTTTAAGCATTAATAATTGATTAATTTGTGATAATATTTTAGATTTATAATAACCTCTGTGATGTAGAATACTATTTAAATCAATACTAACAGTTATATTGTTTTCATTAATTAATTTGGCCAGTACATGATTTATCCCACTATTATTTTGATTTAAATAAGGATGATTTAATATATCAATTTTGGGAGATTCACAAGCGACCCTATTAATTTTAGTATTAGTACCATTGACCATTATAAGATCTACTTTTTGATAATATTTTTGAATTTTTTTAGATAAAATTTGTGGATTAGTTTCATTTATACGAATTCCATGATATAAGTTAAGATTAGTTGAATCATTTAATTCTAAAAAGCTACTTTTAATCTTTTCATTATATTCATCAGAATCATAAAAAATACAGGCTCCATTATAATTAAAATCTTCAAGAGTATTAATTATTTCTTCATTGGGAGCAATATCAAAATCATAAAAAGCAGTCATATTTAAACCTAAAGTTTTTATTAAAAAAAAATATTATTTATAAGAAGTTAAAAATTTTATGTGAAACTTTTATTGCATTTTCTTTGCTAACTGGAAAACTAGCAATTTTAATTCGAACATGTATGGCATCTCCAGAATAGGTAAGTTTAAGTTTTTCATCAAAAGCTTCTTGTTTATCAAAACGTAAAAACAAATTACCTTGTTCATCCATACGTCGACTTAATTCATTTTTGATAATTTCTTTATCTTCATATGATAAGTTATCATTGAGAAATTGAGCTATATCTCTAGTTGTTCTTTTTTTAGAAATTTTGTCAGATAAAATCAATATATCATTATCAAAATGATCTTTTGTAATTGTTTTTTCAGGTAAAGAAGTAGGGAAAAGAAAATTAATTGCTTCATTTACTTTTCCTTCATCTTCGGTACCATAGACAAATGTTCTATAACTAATATTATGAATCATTATCTAACCTTTTCAGCACCTTTACCTTTGTGACGTAATCCTCTACCTTTTTTACCTGCACTAGTTAATCCTCTGTGTACACGTCTGGTATGTTGTTTTTCACATATCCAGTTGATTTTATTATCATGTTGGATTGTAGGGCATTGAGGGTCTACTAGGATTACTTCGTAGTATTTAGCTTTACCATCTTCCCATACCCAGTATGAGTTTAGTACTTCTAAGTTAGGGTATTTACGTGCAACACGTTCTTCTGCCATTCTTTGAATGGATTTTTCTCCAGCAATTTTATTTACACCCATTCTTTTTGGATCTCTTCCGTTTTTGAATCTAGGTTTTCTTCTGGATCCTCTTCTTACTCTAACTCTTGCAAGCACATATCCTGTTTTTGCTTTGTAACCTAAACGACGAGCTCTGTCGATTCTTGTAGGTCTATCAATTCTTATGATTACTGGTTGTCTTCTCCATTTTGGTAATCTTTCTCTCATTAACTCATTTACGTATGAGTCACCTGGGTTTTTCCATGCTTCTTTCATATACTTGTACATTATATACACCTCATTGTTCAGCTAAAAAGCCACATCCAATTTAAGTTCTAATATATTGTATATTAAAGGAGTATCATTGAATAATGGTAAAACCGTTATTCATTTAGATATCTAAATTTATTAATATTCTCCTAAAATATAATAACTAATCTTGAAATAACTATTCAAAAATTAGTTTTTTATCATCATAATCATTAAATTGGGAATATTAATCCCGATTCTCATATAATACATGTATTAAATAGTTATAATATAGTACTCTATATTATAATTTTTATACTATCTACTATTTATTTTAAGTATTATAAATAGTTTCTTAAAATCTATTTTTGAAAAAAAAAGTTATGGCGGTTAATATATAATTAAACTAAAGAGCACCTTTATTTTCCCGACCTTCACGTATACCTTTACCAACTTCACGTTTCATTTGATCTGGTTTGAATAACATTTTTACAAGATTGTCTGCATGTTGTGTTGCACGGTTATAAGCTAATTGTTTAAGATCTTTATCATCATAACCTTCATCTTCATGAACAAATACTTCTAAAATGTGTGTATTAGTCATTAATTGTGCTTGAATTAAACCAGTACTTGCTTCATGAGCGCAAAGTTTATCTATTTTTTCTCCACCCGGCATTCCAAAAGCCATAACAATATCACATTTTTCTTCTTCAATAAGCTTTTTTGCTGCAACAGGTAAATCTTTAACTCCTGGAACATAACTTTCTATGAATTTTACTCCAGTTACTTGTTGTTGAATTTGTTCTTTAGCAGCACTTGCCATATCAAATCTTGAAAATGTTGTACTACATAAACCTACTCTTTTAGTCATATTAACACACTATTTATTTATCAAATCTTACTTCTTTAACTTCAAAAGATTCTTTTAAACGTTTTAAATCAATATATCCTGTATGGAACATTTCACCAGTTACCATATCGTTAACTATAACTTCAGCTGGTGCAAATACTTCTTTTGGCATTTTATAAAAGTCTTTGCCTGCTTCTTCAAATAGTTCAATGAAACTTTTACCATAACTTTCACAAGCTGAAGATGGTAAATTAACAGCTATTTCTTCTAAACTTTCTCCTTCCTCTGGTTCAATATAGTAATAAGTTCTTCCACCAAATATGATAGCATCATTAGTTTTACCCATAGCTTTAAGACTATCTGGATCTACTGGAGTAATAGGTGTAATTCCAGCAGCATATGTTATCTTAGTAACATCGAATCCCATAATTTCAAACATTTTATAAACACCATTTTCAATAGCTCTACCAGAAATTTGAATAGAACCTACTAGTGAAGATGTAGGTGCTACAAGAATAGATAAATTTTCAGGTAAAACACCACATTCTCTAGCAATATAATCTGCAACTTCTTCATTAGGAAGTTCATCAGCTTCAAGAGTTATAACTGCAATATCCGAATCTTCGGTATATTCACAAATTTCATAAATTTTATCTTCTTTAAATTTATGGCATTGAGCTGGTCCAGAACCAATTGCATAATAATTATTTATATTAATTTTCCATCCTGCTTTTTGTGATCCTAATGTTGATAATGCGGGGAAATCAGTTTTTACTTTAACTGCAGGCATTGCAATAATATCACTCAAATCTCCAGGAATAGAGATACCAACATCAGATATTCCACCTAAACATACTTTTGTAAATAATTCTCCACCTTTAATACTACCCTTAGCATTAACACCACAATCAATTACACAAGTTCCATTTTTCAATGTTTTAGTAATTAATTTTAATCTGTCTGCTTTCTGAACCATTTCATCAACTATTTTTTTTGCTGCAATGTTCATACTTTCGCTCATGTTTTTTCTCCTTTTATTTTATCCAAAATTTTTAATCTTATGTTATGATATTTTATTTTATTTATTTTTAGGGTTTTAAATCTATGGTCAATGTTATTTAATTTAATTCAATTTAATTTTACCATTTACGTAAAATTTCTCTACATTTATCCCAATCGTGTTCATATATATGTAGACTCATAGCATGATGTACCATATTCACTAATTTGGTGTCTGTTTTTTCAGCAACATAATAACCTACTTCCCGTATACCAAATAGATTTGGAAATGTTGCTCCACCACAATCGTTGGATCTAAAAAAATCTGTCATATACAATTGATTATCCCGTACTAAAAAAGCAATTTCTTGTAAACATGGAATTTCGTCACGTTGATTATCAATTACAGGGTCAATTGTTATTGCTATTGCCCGACGTGATTCTCTACAGTTATTAATTTTTTCAATACATTTTTCAAGTTGATCTACTTCAAAGTACTGCCTTAATCTATTTCCATAAGTATATACAAATCCTTGACTATTATCAGGGTCTAATAACTCTTGTTTATATTTTTCAAGTCTATCATCATGCCATGGTGAAACTTCAGGTATTGTGTTATCATCAGGATCAGTAATTTCTATAACTACATTTTGTAATTCTTTAGTTAATGATCCCCTTTCATCACGTACTTCATGTCCTTCCTGCATTATTTTTTTAACGCAAGTTAACCAGGCTTTAGCTATTGAATTTGTACGAATAAATTTTGCCATTTTAGATTCCCTCTTTTTTAATTTTTTTTAAAATATCCAATTTTTTTTGAGATAAATCTTCACTTAGTCTTCTCATACCACAATCAGGTTCTATTATAATATTTTTTTGTTGGGTGATTTTTGTAACTTCTTTAATTATTTTATTTACATTATTCAAATCATCAACGTAATCTATTTTAGTATCAATGCAACTAACTATAACTATTTTATCATAATTTTTATCCCATGTTTTTTCTAATAATTTTATATTTTCAGGTGTTCCTGAAAATTCAAAGTCTAATATATCTACATCAAAACTAACTATTTTTTCCATTATTCCATCTAAATTACCACATACATGTAATGCAACGGGGATATTAACACTATTACTTATTATTTCAATACCTTTCTGAGATACTTCAATATCTTCCACTTTTAGAGAAATAAATGGTTCATCAATTTGTATAATACAAGCTCCGGCTTTTTCAAGTTCTTTTGCTTCATAAGCTAATGCTTTAGCCATATCATAAATTGCATCCTCTCTACTTGTATAAAAGTTATCTATTACAGAACAATGGATAAGTGTAGTAGGTCCTGTTATTATACCTTTTATTCCTTTTTCTTCATGTGCAAAAATTTTTTCAAGAGAAGCGTGTAATTTAAATTTATTATCTAATTTTTTACTAAGTTTATATGTAAATTTTAAATCTTTTGTTGTTATGGGATGTGGTGGTGGTGTAATTTTACCTTTAATGTATGCGGTATCATCGATGATTTCAAAACCATTAATGTTTTTAACGAAAATATTAACCATATTGTTCCTTACTTGTCCATCACAAATAATATCTAAATCTGATTTTACAAAATGGGTAACTGAGTCTATTATAGCTTGTTTATATGGATCAAATAATCCTAATGAAAAATATAGTTTATCTTTAATATTTTTAACCTTAGAATACTTAGTAGGATAACTACCAACAATGCTTGTAATAACATTCATTTTTTTTTCAATCCATGTTGACTAAATAATAATTTTATTATATTATATTTTATTCATAATATTTAATGAATTTTTTATATGTGTATAAAATTAATGTTTTTAAAAATTAGTTTAAAGTATTTTTTTAAAAAAAAAGGGGGTTATAAAATTCAACGTTTCGTTGTAACAACATGAGCCATAATCATAGCACTTAAAAGTATGTATGCTATCATTGCAGCTCCATTCATTATCCTTGTAATTACAAAGAATCCTAAAATTGTCTGTGCAATAAATGCTGATAATGACCCTGTCAGCAACGCCTCCCGTCCTAAATATTTTTTATTTCCACGTTCACGTTGGTCACGATATTTATCTAAAATTTTGAATCCTACAATCATTACGATTATAATCCAAATAATTACTAATGCTAATACTAGATAACCAAAGTCGAATCCTACACCAAATATTCCAGGTAAGAAATAATCAATTACATCTTTTTTAGTTACTAATATACCATAGAATAATGGATATGGCAATCCAAATGTAGTGATAAGGGTTAATGGTAATGATATATACCCATCACTATTACCCATACTTGAATTTCCCCAATAAGTCGCATTAGCTGAATGTCCGAATAAATTAGTATTGTCTATCACTAATTTAAGGCTTGAAAATTGATTACTATTCATACGATCAATTCTTGAAAGTGGACTAATAATTTCCATTTGTAAAACATAAGATAATGCTTCCATAACTCCAAAAACCACTAGTAATGCTATGATTAGGAAACCTACTCTTCGAATAGATAGGAATGATGTTCTATTATATGATTTACCTAAAATAAAGAATCCTACAATTAAACCAAGAATCCACATGATTAAGAAATCACGGTGAACAACTGCTCCAAATAATGTAATTCCTATAGTTAATAATATAATCAGAAGCCTTATATTTGATGTTCTAACCTTTTGCGACTCCATCGCGGGTATTGTTGCCCACGCTGTTACTATGGATAATATTGCTATAGCTCCATAGGGGTGTGTAAATTCGTGATGATTTAACATAGGGAGTACAAGACAAATAGCATCAATACCAAATATAAACGTTATCGCGCCACCTACAAGTAAGGATACAATGAATACTAAACTTAATCTTAAATTAACTAAGTTAAGAAGTAGCAGTACTCCTACATGAAGTAATATTGCAAATTCTATTATTAATTGAAGATGACTTGCAGCTACTATTGACATATAATTAATTATCCTCCGTCTAATTACTTCATAAAATTAAATTATAATTTCTAAAAAGTTTGTCTTTATATTATATTTAATAATTTATTTTATTAATATTTGTTGAATTTTTTTTAGGGATTTATTTAGAGGATGTTTAGCTTTTATTTTTGGAGGTTGTAATATAGTAATGATATTGAAAAAAATATATTTAATTCAAAAAAAATCATAAAAATTATATAATATAAAATTAAATCTATTTATAAGAAAAAAAATTTTCATGGGCTAGTAGCTCAGCTTGGTAGAGCGTCGCCTTGGCATGGCGGAGGCCTCGGGTTCAACTCCCGACTAGTCCATTTACTATTTTAATTAATTATACTCCGAGTATGTTTTGTATATTTCGTTTACAACTAATTCTATGAGATTATCTGTTTTTAATTCTATTTTTTCATAATTGTCAGATAATAATTCTTTAGCTATTTTAATTACTTCATTTAAATTAGTTGAACGTTTCATTAATCCTTTATTAATATAGTATGTATCAACTGATAGTTGTTTTCCCGGATAACATGATATAACAGGAGTATTAAGTAATGCTGCTTCTCTATTCATTGTTCCACCAGCACCAATTACTAAATCTACTCTTTTCATTAAACTAAATGTATCTACAGGTGTTTTTATTACCTGTACATTATCTATATTTTTAAATATTTCAGCTTGTGTTTTAAATCTAGGAATTACTAATATTTCAGCTTCATCTTTTAATTCATCTATAATAGGACTTAAAACTGATTTGGTACAATCACTATCAAGATATGATGCAAGTGAAGGTTCTGGTCTCATTAATATGATTTTATTTTTGTTAATTTTAATATCCAAATCTTCTAAAATATTTTCATTATATTCAAAGTCTTCTAGATGTGTTACTTCACAAGTACCCTCATATTTTATTATATTGTTGGGATTCATTCCGAATTTAATTGTATTCCATACATCGAATATTTCAGGAATAATTAATTTATTTGTTAATGGAAGTGTTAATCTATTGGCTGCTGTGGCATGTTCATTATCTAAAATAAATATGTTGGGAATTCCAAGACCAAAAGCAACTCTTGGCATTTCTATGGAATGTTTAGATATAGCTATGTCAATATTTTGTTTTGATATGAATTTGGACAATTCATAAGCTCTTTTTGTACTTGATAGTAGTTTTTCTTCAAGTGTAACACCATGATCACCTATAGAAATGTATTCTAATCCAAAAATGTCTAATAAATCATGAATATTGGAAAAATCTCTTGCTGTTATTAATACTTCATGACCATCATTCTTTAATTTTTTTATTATTCCATTAAAAAATCGTACATGGGGTGAGTTTACAATATCTATCCATACTTTCATACTACACTTCCAAAAAATTAATAAAAAAAGTAAAAAAATTTATTTTATTTTATTTTTTTAGTCTGCTTTCTTTGAACTCTTTATATAGTTCAATAATTTCTGATACACCTTCACCAGTTTTTAAACTACATTTAATAATAGGAATATCTGGATTTATTCTATGAATGTCATTTACCATTTTATCGGCATCTGCATTAACTGCTTCAGCTAAATCTACTTTATTTACAATGGCCATATCAGCACCTTTAAAAATCATAGGATGTTTTTCTGCAGTATCATCTCCTTCAGTTACACTAATGATTACTGTTCTTACATGAGCACCTAATTTAAAATCTGTTGGACAAATTAAATTTCCTACATTTTCAATAAATAAATAGGAGATGTCTTCTAAAGGTACGTCTGGAAGTGCATGTTCAACTAAATGTGCATCTAAATGACATTCTTTTCCAGTATTTAATCCTTTTACAGGAATATTTTTATCTTCTATTCTTTTTGCATCGAATTTACTTAAAATGTCTCCAGCTATTACAGCTATATCTTCATCCATTTCATCGATTAGTTTTTCAAGTAGTGATGTTTTACCGGATCCTACTGCACCTACTAAATCAACACTGAATACTCCATTTTCATCTAATTTTTTTCTATTTTCGTAGGCTAATTCATCATTAGCAATTATCATATCTTGTTCTACTTCAATACTAGCAACATTATGCATTTTCATCCTCTCTTTCTATTTTAATTGTTTTAACATTACATTCTTGGCCTTTTAAAATATTAAGATTTGTTTGTCCACATTCGGGGCATATAGCTATAGCCATTAAGTGATCCATATGTTCATCTGGTTCAGTTACACCTTTATATTTACATTTAGGACATTCTACTTCGATAGGAATCATATTAATTATTATTTCGGCATCTTGCATGATTGTATCTTTACGAGTAACATCCATCATAAATCTTAATTGTTCTGGATTTAACATGGTTAATTCTCCAACTTCTAAAATCACTTCTGTTACGGATATAGCTTCATTTTTATTTGCTACATTAAGAATACTTTCCACGATACTTGTTGCCATAGCTAATTCATGCATCTTTTAAACTCCAATATTAAATTATTTATTTTTATTTTTTTACTTGTTTATATTTATTCATCAATTATAGTTTTAATATTAATTATTAATATACTTACAATTAGTATTATTAATTATTATTCTTTTTATTAAATTTATTTAAGTAAACTTATTTTAAAAATGAATGTTATAATTATTACTAAGTTTTAATAAAATTATTGAATTATTTAAAGTACTAAATGTACTTGTAATTTATATTAAGGAGAGTAATATTAAGTGATAATTGGAGGATCTGCATCCCAAGCATTAGCTGCAGAAATTGCAAGAGAATTAAATGATAAATTATGTTCTGTTGAAACAAAAAAATTCCCTGATGGAGAACGATATTTCAGAATAAAAGATGAAATACCTAAAGATGAGTCTGTAATAATTGTACAGTCAACAGGATATCCTCAAGATGAAAATTTGATGGAAATTTTCTTTATATTAGACATACTTAATGATATGGATATTGAAGATATAACTCTTGTTTCACCTTATTTAGGTTACAGTCGTCAAGAACGAAGATTCAAAGAAGTTGAATGCATATCAGCTAAAGCAACAGCTAAGTTAATTCAAACAATGGGTGTAAAAAGAGTTATTTCTATAAACTTACATGAAGAAAGCATATGTCAATTATATGATATACCTGTAGATAATTTATCAGCAATGCCTACAATAGCTGAGTATATATTAAATAATTTTAATGATACAAAACCAGTTATATTAGCACCAGATAAGGGTGCTGAGAATTTTGCTAAAGAAATTGCAGAAATTTTGGAAACAGATTATGATTACTTAGAAAAAGTACGATTATCACCTGAAAAAGTAGAAACTAAAACTAAATCTATTTCAGTTAAAAATCGTAATGTTGTTATAATTGATGATATAATAAGTACGGGTGGAACTATTGTAAATGCAATTGAAATATTAAAAGATCAAGGAGCAATAACAGTAGATGTATTCTGTGTTCACCCAGTATTAGTAAATGATGCAATTTTAAAAATTAATGCTGCAGGAGCAAATAGTGTACAAGGTACAAATACTTTAAAAAGCGAAGTAGCAAATGTAAGTGTAGCTACACTCATTGCTGATTATATAAAAAATATTTAATTATTAAAAAAAAAGAAGAAGATTATTTGTTATAATCTTTTCGATGAGGGTTAAAGTTTTTACTAGCACGATTATTCTTTTTGAATCGTTTTTTATTTTTTATTCTCTTTTTATTATTTTTATTTTCTTTATCTCTAGGACGTGCAGGTTCTAGGTGTAATCTCTTATTTTCTATATAGGTATCTGCCATAAATCTATAAAAATCTGATGCATGTTCTTTTGCAATTTCTACAAATGAAAAATTATCAAATATATCTATATTTCCAACTTGCCTTCCATTAAGACCTGTTTTTTCATAAATCGAATTTAGAATAACTGTTATATTGATTCCTTGTTTTCGACCTAAACTCATGAAAAAACGAACAAAACCATCATGAGCTTCAGTATTTCCAAATTCTTCTTCATTTGGTTTATTTTCACGCATTATTTCTTTGAGTAATGTAGCAGCGATATCGATGGAAGTATAATTTTCTTCAACCAATTTTTCTATAACATATATTTCTTTTGAAATATCTTCGGTTTCAATTTTATTTTTTAATTGATCAATAAAATTATCTTTTTTAACTTCATTAACAGTACTTAAAGAAGGAATTGGAGCTTGTTCTATTTTTGTTTTAGCATATCTTTGTATATCTCTTAATTGGTAGATTTCTCGTCCTGAAACAAAACTATAAGCTTTTCCAGTTTTTCCTGCTCTTCCAGTACGTCCTATACGATGTACGTAGTATTCATTATCATTAGGAATGTCATAATTGAATACGGCTTCAACTCCACTTACATCGATACCTCGAGCTGCAACATCAGTAGCTACCAATATATCTATATTTCCATTTTTAAACTTATGCATCACTCTATCTCTTTGATTTTGGGTTAAATCACCATGTAATCCATCAGCTAAATAACCTCTTATTTGTAAATGACTTACAAGTTTGTCTACTTTTCGTTTAGTATTACAAAATACTAATGACAATTCAAAATGATTTAAATCTAAAATTCTAGAAAGTAATTCTAGTTTCATATCTTCTTTTACTTCAAAATACTTTTGTTCAACATCAGGAGTTGTTAATTCATGATGAGTTATTTTAACAACTTCAGGGTTATTTTGGTATCTTCTTGTTAATTGCATTATTTCTTTAGGTAATGTGGCTGAAAATAATAAGAATTGTCTTTCATAAGGTATATCTTCTAAAATGTATTCTATATCTTCTCTAAAACCCATATCTAACATTTCATCAGCTTCATCTAATATAACTGTAGAAACTTGACTTAAATCAATAGTTTTTCTATCAATATGGTCCATTACTCTTCCAGGAGTTCCTATAATTATTTGTACTCCTTTAGTTAAGGCTTTTATTTGTCTTTCTATAGGTTGTCCACCATAAATTGGTATAACATTTATGTTGTGAAGATAAGCTGATAATTTTCTTAGTTCTTCTGCGACTTGTATTGCTAATTCTCTAGTTGGACATAGGATAATAGCTTGCAAATTTTTATTTTTACTATTTATGTTTTGTAATAGGGGTATTCCAAATGCAGCTGTTTTACCTGTTCCTGTTTGGGCTTGTCCTATCACGTCTTTATGTGCTAATATTTTTGGTATGGATAATTTTTGTATAGGTGTAGCTTCTTCAAATCCCAT
Organism: Methanosphaera stadtmanae; assembly: GCA_015062815.1. Classification (GTDB taxonomy): domain Archaea; phylum Methanobacteriota; class Methanobacteria; order Methanobacteriales; family Methanobacteriaceae; genus Methanosphaera; species Methanosphaera stadtmanae_B. The sequence continues at coordinate 29,375 of SUTP01000010.1, forward strand.
ATCCGCTACTGCTTTTTGTATTTCTGGTGAAATATTCAAGTCTTTAAAATCTGATTGTTCCATAGTATGTCCTCTTTCTATATAATATAATACTGGCGTATTTTTTTTAATTTGATACTGGCGTATCATTATTTTCATTTTTTCTAAAATATTGGGATATTTTTAATAATAATTTTCATGGTAATATTTCTAATTTTTTTAGTAATTAAAGTTATTGTAATAAGTTTAAATTCATCGAATAAGGTATAAATTAATTAAAAATAGTTTGTTTAAAAAATTAGATGTGGTTTAAAAATATTTTATAAATTTAAAAAAAAATAAGAGAGTTAATCTTTCTTATTTAATTTGATTTTGTAGGGTTTGATTTAATCATATCTGATGGATTAGGTATGATTTCTTTTATTTTTTCAATCTTATTTGATTTCAAATCTTTAATTAACTCTGTTTTCTCAGGACAATCAATTAGAGCATATTCAAGTACTTCGGGGAGTGTATTTACAGGTATAATTTCAATTTGATCTATGTATTTTTTATCTATAAGAACATCATCTTGGTTTGATGCAGGTATTAATACCCGTTTCATTCCAGATTCTGCAGCAGCTTCTATTTTATAAGTCACTCCACCTACAGGTAACACAGTTCCACGTACACTTAATGAACCTGTTAACGCCATTGTTTGGTCGATAGGTATATCTTCAATAGCTGATATGACTGCAGCTGCCATGGATACACTAGCACTGTCTCCTTCTACACCATCATATGATTGTACAAATTGGATATGTATATCATAATTTGATATATCGGTTCCAATACTCTTTTTAATTATTGCACCAACGTTTTGAACAGCTTCTTTTGCTATGTCTCCAAGTTTTCCAGCTGCAATAATTTTACCTTCTTCTTTACTTTGAGAAGGTGCAGCTTCTGCAGCTATAGGTAGTACAATACCGCTTGAGTTACCAATTACTGCTAAACCATTTATACAACCTATTTTTGAACCTTGGTTTGAATAAACACTATATTCTTTTCTTTGAGATATATATCTATCAGCTATTTGTTGCTCAAGAGTTCTTGATTGTTTTTTAGCTTCAAAGATATGTTCTACAGTAACTATACTTGCATTTTCTTCTACAGCCACATCTCCAGCAGCTCTTACTAATCCACCAAGATCTCTTAATTTTAAGGTTAAAGAATCTTTTTTACCAGCTCTACGTTGAGCTTCTTTAATAACTTCTGCAACTGCTTCTTTTGTGAAAGGAGGTATTCTTCCATCATTTTTGATTTCTTGAGCTACAAATTGACCAAGTTTTTTACGATTTTCTGGAGTATCTTTCATAGAATCTTTCATGAAAACTTCATATCCATAACCTCTTATTCTTGATCTTAAAGCAATATGCATGTCTTTTAATACTTCTAAGTTACCTGAGGCTACTAATACAAAATCACATGGTACGGCATTAGTTCTTACCATAGCACCACTACTTGTATCACTTTGACCAGTAATTTGGTATTGGTGTTCTTGTAATGCAGTCAATAACTCTTGTTGTGTTTTCATGGTCATTGTACCTATTTCATCAATATATAAAACACCTTTATTTGCTCTGTGAATCATACCACTTTCTACTCTTTCATGAGCAGGTGTTCCAAGTCCACCTGATTGGTATGGGTCATGTCTTACATCTCCGAGTAAAGCCCCTGCATGTGCTCCTGTAGCATCAATGAATGGTGCTACTTTTTTATCTGCACTATTAACTAAAAGTTTAGGGCTAGATTGTTGATTTTTAGGTCTCATTTGATATAATGCGAAGAAAACAATTCCTACTGCAATAATTGCTGTTAAAAGTTGGTTTGTTGCAAATCCTATAGCCATTATTAGAACAATTAAAGAGATTGTTATTATATTTCTTCTTTCTTCTTGTCCTTTCATTTGTCTTTTAGAATTTTCAATTACTTTGATTCCTTGACCTGCAGGCATAACTCCTACAAGTGGATTGTTTGGATTTTCTACATTTGGGTATATTAAAATATCCTGTAAATCTTCTGGAGGTAATAATTCTGCCATTGCTTTAGCAATCATTGACTTACCAATACCAGGTTCTCCAATAAGTAACACGTTTCTACGTTGTTTAGCTGCTTTTTTAATTGTTTCAACAGCTTCATCTTGACCTATGATTTGGTCAATAAGCATTGGAGGTATGTCTATTTTATCAGTATCAAGATAATCTTCAGGGTCTATTTCTTCAACGACATGATCTGATAACTCAGTATTATCTTCTTTTGTGTCATCTTTTTCTTCATTATTTTCATTTATGTTGGAATTGGATGGATTAGTTTCAGTATTATCTATTGTTTTTTCGTTTTCTTCTGGATTGGGGTATGTTTCTTTAGTTTCGTTTGTATCGGGATTTGATGAAGTGGGTGTATTTATATTATTTTCATCTTCTATGATAATTTCTTTTTCTTCTGAATCAATGATTATTTCATCATCATCAAGAATAATTTCATCGTTTATCTCATTATTGGATTTTGTTATAAATAACCCTCCTTGAGTATGGTTAATTTTCTATTAATTAAGTTTATTTTTATTTATTTTTTTTTAACATTTTTATTAGTTTTATTTTATGTTTTTCATATGTAATATATCATATACTAATTAAGTAACCTAAGGTATTTAAAATATACTATTGCTAAAATTTACAAATATTTAAGTATATTTTATTATTGTTCAAATATTATCAAATAATTATTAATGTAGTATTAACAAATAAATCATTATTAAAAAAATAGGGAAAATGTAAAAATGAAATACATTATGTTTCAAGGAACATCATCAAATGCAGGTAAAACATTAACTGTGGCTGCTTTATGTAACATATTATCTAGAAAAGGATACAGAGTAACCCCGTTTAAATCACAAAACATGTCATTAAACTCATATACAACACGTGATAATGATGAAATGTCTGTTGCTCAAGTAATGCAATCTGAAGCTGCAGGTATTGAGCCAAATTCAGATATGAACCCAATATTACTTAAACCTAAAGAAGATTTCACATCACAAGTAATAGTGCGAGGAAAACCTGCAGGTAATATGCGTTTTGATGATTATCAAAATAATTTTAGAGATAAAGCAATTGAAGCTATTCAAACATCTTTAAATAATTTAAAAGAAGATTTTGACATCATGGTAATTGAGGGGGCAGGTTCTCCTGCAGAAATAAATATGTATGATCGTGATTTAGCTAATATGTTAATTGCAAGAATGACTGATGCAGATGTTGTTCTTGTAGCAGATATTGATCAAGGTGGTGTATTTGCATCAATAGTAGGAACTTACTTTTTAATTCCAGAAGAAGACAGAAAAAGAATAAAAGCTGTAATAATAAATAAATTCCGTGGAAATGCTGATGTTCTAAAATCGGGTATTGATAAAATAGAGGAGTTAACTGGAATACCTGTAATTGGAATAGTACCTTTTGATGAAACTTTAAATTTACCTGAAGAAGATTCTGCATCTCTTTCAACTCATCAGTTTAGTGAAAATGAAAAAATTAAAATAGGAACATTACGACTTCCAAGAATTTCTAATTTCACAGATATTGATCCTTTAGATTATGAAGAGGATGTTGGGATTAAATTAGTGAATATTTATGATAAGTATGATGATTTAGATGCATTAGTTATCCCTGGTACTAGAAATACCATAAATGATATTCAAGAACTTAAAAAATCAGGAGCTTTTGATTATATTAAAGAAGTAGCTAAAGAAATACCTATATTTGGAATTTGTGGTGGATATCAAATGTTATCTACTAAAATTATTGATGATAATTGTTCTGAATCACGTCATGGAACTGTAGAAGGGTTAGGTTTACTAGATATGAAAACAGCCTTTGGAAAAATCGATAAAGTAATAACTCAAAGTGCTGGAACTATATTAGAAGACAGTCCAATAGGATTCAAAAAAGGAACTTATGTAACAGGTTATGAATTACACGAAGGAATAACATTGTTAGGCAATGGTTTAAAACCATTTATTAAAATACAAAAGGGTAATGGTAATGACCAAACACAGAAATTTGATGGTGCTATAAATGGTAATATTTGTGGTACTTATTTCCATGGTATTTTCCATAATTTTGAGTTTAGACGTAACTTCACAGATCAATTAAGAATAAACAAAGGTTTGGAACCTTTAGGTTTAACTGAAGACACATTTAAAAATTCAAAAAGAGTAAATTATGATCAATTAGGTGATTTATTCATGAATAATGTGGATATGGACTTCTTTAAAAAATTATTAAAAGAATAATTTTTATTTATTTTTTTTATAGTTTGCTTACTACATTTGCGAACTGATTTAGAGTAGCTGTTTCATAAACTTCTGCACCACTATGTTTATATTCTTTAACACAACTTGTTGCTGTTTTCCATCTAATTTGCTTTTCAGGATTTAATATTATTACTTTTCTAGATTTAACTACTATATTATGTAATAATTGTGCACTTTCTAAAATACCATTTTCACGTTTACCGTTCCAATCTCTACAATCTGTTAAAATTATAACATCGGTATGGTTATTTAAATCTACCTCATCTAAAATTTCTTTAAATGAATTTGTCATATCTGATTGTCCATATGCACGTCCACTAAATCTTCTAAGATCCATATTTATTTGAGTAGTATTGGTGTATTCTTTACTTAGAGTATCAGTAACATTATTAATTTTACTATCAAAAACATAAACAGTAACTTTATCAAATGTTTCATAACAACCATGTATAATTGCAAAAAACCATGAACTTATCCATTGACAAGATCCACTAATATCGCATAAAAATATCTGTTTGGATTTACGTAATTGTGGTTTTTGATGAATCAATTTAATTAAATGACCACCATTTTTAAGATTAGCTCTAATTGTATAAGGCATATTTATTTTATTTGAACGTTTTCTTTTT